>CALMQQ010000042.1 GCA_937871845.1 uncultured bacterium | reverse complement strand
AATGTCGAGAATTATATAAAATCCGGAGAATCAATCTTAGAAAATGAAACACGAGTTCTATCTTTCGGAAATGAGTTGGGATATAATCTTACAAAGTCGGACACAAAAGCGAAGATTGTGAGTGACAGAGTTTTAAAAATCCAAAAATTCTATCTTGAGAATAAATTGTCTGACAGTTTAAAACTAAATATAGACGATGAGACTCAGAGCTTAATTACCTTCATAAATCGATATTGGATTGAAAAGACTATAGAAAAAAGGTTAAAATCATCAACATTAATTAATTAGATATGTCATCAGAATATAACGCAGATATTAATACTGTTAATTTCTCCATAAGTGGTTGGAGCGGAAGTGGTGCGACATCTTTAGCTTTAATTCTCACGAAACTTTTCAATTATCAAAATTTGTATTTGGGCAGTGTTTTTCGCTATGTAGGTAAAAAGTTGGGTTATAGTGAAGAAGGCTTCAATAGACCAAAATCAGACGATTTGATTGAGCCTATTATTGGCCCAACTGCGGATAGATATAGGGATTATAAATTAATAGAAGGGGAGAGAATTATTGTTGATTCAGATATTGGAACATTTTTAATTGGCAAACATCCAAAAATATTCTCGATTTTTCTAAAAAGTGATTTTGAAGAAAGAGTTAAAAAAGTAGTTAAGGATGAGCGTGAAGGAGCTATGGAAGTCCTTAAACATAGGGACGAAATTAACCAGAAGTTCTTCAGAGAATTACATGATATTGATATTTTTGACGAAGAATTAATCAATCGTAAGTTTAATTTTGTCCTTGATAATACACACGTTAGCATTGAATCTGAGGTAAAAATGGTGATAGATGAACTTCGTCTAATTCCACATTTCAAAACATCTTTTGATCTTGATGAAATCTCATCGAGAGTTAATGAAGAAGTAAAAGATTTTGCACTTATCGGTAAGGACGAGTATAAAGAAAAATTGATAAAAAGTAATTTCATTACCTCACCAGAAGAAATCATTAAAGATATGACAAAATATTTCCCCGAAGATGTTGCTGAATTTCCTGAAAAAATTCAGAAAATATTTCTCGGTATAGATTAATCAGTATTTAATATTCCCATTTTTTTTAGTATTGCTTTGTGAGCATCCCACTCAATCTTGTCTTCTAGTGGTACTAGTTTGAACTCTTCTCCATACTTCTGAGTTAGGGCACGAC
>CALMQQ010000041.1 GCA_937871845.1 uncultured bacterium | reverse complement strand
TTACTGGTGCCACCGGGGCTACTGGTGCAACTGGAGCTTCAATTACTGGGGCTACTGGTGCATCAATTACTGGTGCCACCGGGGCTACTGGTGCAACTGGAGCTTCAATTACTGGGGCTACAGGCGCATCAATTACTGGGGCTACAGGACCGGCAGGTCCGACTGGACAGTCGATTACTGGCGCTACTGGTGCAACAGGACCCCCTGGTATTCCAGGCCCTAATGGTAGCTCTCTTCTTAATGGTACCGTAAACCCGACAACACAAGGAAACAATGGTGACTTCTATCTAAACACGTCAAATTATCAGATTTTTGGACCTAAAGCAGGGGGTATTTGGCCTAGCGTAGGTACATCTCTCATGGGAATGGATGGCGACCCGGGAACGAAGATTTTCTCTGGAGTGACCGTTCCCGCTAGTACTCTCGGGAACAACGGAGATTTCTATATTAATACATCTACAGGGACCTTTATCGGACCGAAGGTTGGAGGAGTATGGACAACAACTGGACTTACTATCACCGGAACCCCCGGTTTAGATGGAAGCACTATTTTGTCAGGGTTCGGCGGACCATCTAATACATTAGGTAAAGATGGTGATATTTATATCGATAGATCAACTGGAAACTTTTACGGGCCAAAGAACAATAACGTTTGGCCGGCGGATTTTTTCACCTACCCGGCTAGAAATAGACGCAACACTGTTGCTATTAGCGGATCTCGGAGCGCATCTTCTGGAATCCCATGGATGAATATTTTGTTATTGATATTGTTAGTGTTGTTGCTGGTATGGTTATTCCGATAAACTTTGGAGAGAAATGAATAAATTTATTCATTAAAATCTTGATAACAAAGATGACTTCTTCGAGTTCTAGTTTTTCTGACGTTGGCGATGATCAACTTCAACCTCCATTCAACAGCAGTCGTCGTTTACCTGATACCGTCACACAGCAAAAGAAGCCTTCAGTCCCTCTAATTCCATCTACTCCTCGAAAGATTTCTCATTATCAAATATCTCACCGAAGTCAACCTTCAATTCATAGACGTTTTGATGTTCGTTTGAAGATCCGTACTTCCCGCAACTAAATTGTCGGAGATTTTTTTGAATGTATACATTCGTTGACACCAGGCGCCTGGTTACTCGTCTATCTAGTGTCCAGTCAGTGTACATCGTCTGTCTAAGAATCAATAATGTTCGAATTCGAACATTGTTCAAAGGAAGAAAATCAAAGCAAGAATTGCTAAGAAAACTCCTGTAACAACTACACTTGCAATTACACGGCCCGTTGTCGATGGAGATGGCGGAGTTGTCGGCGTAATCTCTGGAACCGGTGGATCCGAAGTGGTTCTTCTGATTGGATCTGGTGTTGGAGAAGCGCTGACAAATACAACTAATCCAAGACCTTCATTAGCAAAATTACCGATAACATCTGAATGTACACCCGGTTGTGGAACAGACTCCTGAACGATGGGCCCGAAAGGAGGACCAGAGTTTGCATCTGGATCAACGCCTACGATAGTTGTCACAACTTTATTCAAGTCGTGGTTAACTGCAGCATCAAGAAATCCATTCATAACTGGAAGTTCATCGGCTAGTTGTCGGATTTTCTCTACAAACGAGGTTTCTTGTGTGTATTCTGTGCCATCATCACTAAGTTTGTAAATACCATACATTAAATCGACTGAAAGAGTATAAGTTGCTGACATTGCAAACTTCTTTGGTAGACCATTAGCATGATATTCATCACTCATTCGAATAGACCCTGATTGTTCATAAGTATTATTCGCTGGTGTAAAGATTTCTTCATGAACCATAGTCCAAGCTGGAACTGAATCGACCTTATAGAAACGAAGTTTAATGACTAAGTCGTTCTTATCCCAATAAGAAACAGCAATGATATTACCATTCGTTGAAATATTAGCTGACAATCCAGCGTAATCAGTCGCGTTGTTATCATAAGTAGTAATAGTTCCGTAAGGTGTTGCTGCATTCTCTGCCAAAGCGGTGATTCTCAAGTAAATGTCATTAGTCATTGGCGGAGCATAAAGATGAACGGCAATTGGAGTTGGAAACCCAGCAATATCTTTTGTGTCGGAAAGCCATAGTCCTCGAACATTATTGAAGAGATCACCGAAATCTTGAAGTGTGGCATAATTAGGCTCTAACCATGAGTCACCACTTCGACGATAAAATCTAGCTGTCGTATCTCCATTAGAGTAATCGACATAAGCTATTAAGATATTATCGAGCGTAGTATCAACCCGGAAACCACCAACAACAGAACCAGGCGGAGGCGCATGACTTGTCCCTGGAGTAAATAGAAGATCCCATTGAACAGTACTAGAGTTCCATTCATAAACCTTAAAGAGATGGGTATCAGAACTTGCAATAATCAGTTGACCGGTCGCATCGATGCCGCACATTTTTCCAAGATTTTCATCTGCTGTTCCAGTAAAAGTCTGCCCAAGTTGATACATCCCTGAGAGATGATTGAATGAGTCGTAAATTAAGCGATAAACCTTGACGCTACCAGCGGTCGATCTCGGTGCGCCATTGTTATTGAAATCAGGTAAGATTTGATCACTGATAATCATTGTTTCGCCGAGACGATCTAGTGCAGGCTGATATGCTGAATCTGGATCAGGATTATTAATGATCTTGTGGATTTCATAGGAATGCATCTGATAGTGAATTTTTATTGATCTTTAATAATCTCATAGAATTATTAATGTTGGTCAATTATCTTTCTAATCATTAGTAATATCTGTGATAGATAGCTAAAGTCCATTACTTCAAACATATCTTTCATTATTCTATACATAGTTAGAATAATATCTTTTGTTATCCATATCTAGCAAATAGACATCTCTAGATATTAAATTACAGAATAAAATTTGTCATTGATAAAAATGTCAGTAACATATGGCAATAAACTCTATTTCCCCGAGGCTAATCGGGTTAGGATTCAATATTCTGTTACACTAGATGATATGCCACCAACTGGTAGTTACACTATTGTTGTTGGGCTAAATTCTAGCGATCCTCGATACACAGCCGTCGATGATTCGAATAATACGTCTATAACTTTCAATGGAGTTAATGTACAAAACGTTTCTGTTTATCTCACGACACCTGATACAGTTCTTAACGGTACAACCATTACTCATACTGTGCTTTTTCCAGATGATCCTAACTACACGACCAGCACAGTATTAAGCCCAGATGTAACAATCGATCCCAGAACAGATGAGATGGTAGTTGATTCTATTAATGGGGTCACTGTTAAGTATACGGGTCCGGATACTACAAATTTTCTTGTTGGTGTTTTACCAACAGGGGATGAATATTATATCGTTAGAGATCTAGGCGATAATGATGCAGCTCCGGCAGAAAATTCCATTTACAGATTGGCAAAAACTGAAGGGCCTACTGGAGCAGAAAACGTAAATGTTGATCGAGGTAAGATCTGTACAACACGAATAACTACAATGAATTTCTTATTTAACATCCAATACACATTCAACCAATCTTTAGAGTCTTGGGATACAAGTAACGTAACTAATATGGAAGGTATGTTTTATGGGTTTCCATCAGGAATGGCATATAATCAACCAATGAATTATTGGGATACGAGTAACGTTACTAATACAGGCACAATGTTCCATTCGTGTGTTAATCTAGATCAACCATTGGACAACTGGAACATGATTAACGTAACCAATATGGAAAGTATGTTTCAGGATTGTACGGTCTTTAATCAAGATCTCAGCAGTTGGCGTGTATCATCGGCAACTAATATGGACTCCATGTTCGCTAACACCCCTGCGCTTGACTATGATCTAAGCGCCTGGCATGTTCCTTTAATTCCATCAAAACCTACTGATTTTAATACCAATTCGGGGGCATGGGCAGGGAATGTAGCAATGGAACCTCAATGGGGTGTAGATCCTCCATATTTTACTGCCATTATAAGTACTACTGGAGTTGATGACGGTTTAGGTGTTGATGGAGATTATCTTATCGACACCGCTTCGAACAAATTATATGGTCCTAAAGCCGGCGGTACTTATCCACCTGATGATACACGTCTCCAGATTATTTTTACTGTCAGCGATGTTGTTTATGTCTCTAGATATCCTCCGTCGGACAGTATTGGCAATGACGGAGAATATTTTGTGAACACCGTTGATCGATTGATATACTCGAAACAAGCGGGAACTTGGGGAACAGGAACTCCGTTTCAAAATTACGTTTTTGATCAAGCGGGCGTTCCTTCTAATTCTATACTATCTAACGGAGACTATTATGTTGACTCCAACACTGGACAATTATATGGTCCTAAAGAATCGGGGGGATGGTACCCTCCAACCGCCACCCTTACTCCTTACACACCCTTGACAGGAGTAACTTATAGCAATGCAGCACCAGACAACAGTCTTGGAGAAGATGGAGATTTTCATGTCAATAGATCCACAAACGAGCTTTACTATAAGGCTGGAGGTGCATGGGGAGCTCCTCGATTGTTAGCTTTCCCTGCATTAATAATCAACGGTGGTGAGGATCCAACAACTGAAGGAGAAGATCATGATTATTACTACAATGAAAATACTTTCTATATTTTTGGACCTAAAGCCGGAGGAATTTGGCCTCCCGGAGTACGTGCTCAATACAGTATCTTTAATTCAATAGATGCTCACGTTATTTCTGGTCCAAGTACACCTGATGCAGACGCTGGTAATGACGGTGATCTCTATATTGATGAATCAAATTTGAATCTTCATACCAAGAGCGGAGGTGTATGGGATGCGGGTGTTTCTTTACTTTCAGATGGATCTATTGTAGAATATAATGGACCACCCGATGATGATATTGGAATTGATGGAGATTATTACTATGATATTGGTAGTGGTTTATATGGTCCAAAGATTAACGGGGAATGGACCATTCCTGTATATTATTATTACAATAACAGTTTTTATCCAGATAATAATAATATATATCTATTTCATGGAACACCTGATGATAATGTGGGTGTTATAGGCGATTTCGCCATTGATGATGTTAACGGTCGGATTCTTTACGGCCCTAAATTATCTAATAATGATTGGACCACTGCTGATACTAAATCACTCGCAACGGTAATAAATTTTTTTACAGACGCTGGTCCCCCAGATAATAATGATGGGGAAGACGGGGATTTTTATTTTGATACTGATAACGGTCTTGTTTATGGTCCAAAAACCGGGGGAGATTGGGGAACTGGTCATGTTGCCAGTCAAAGTTTATTAGATGTTGTACAACCTATAAATCAGTTGATATTATCAGGGTACGGACCTCCAATAGATAACGAAGGTAGTGTCGACGGGTTTTACGTAGATGTATCTAATAATGAATTATATTTTGATGAGCATCCAGATGATACATTTTGGGTTTTGAAGGGTCCATTATTTGATGATTCCGTAACCGGGTCTACAGGGCCTACTGGACCGACTGGGGCCACAGGGCCTACTGGGGCCACAGGCGCAACCGGGGATATCGGGGCGACTGGGGCTACAGGCGCAACCGGGGATATCGGTGCGACTGGAGCCAC
>CALMQQ010000040.1 GCA_937871845.1 uncultured bacterium | reverse complement strand
GAATCCTTCTACTTCATTATATAGGGCAACCTTAATTTGATTCGCGAATTTTGCATCCCTAATAATGGCAACCATTGCAACGACTCCATCTGGTACAGGGACTATAACCATTCCATTTCCAACTGTCAGATGTTCAATATCAGCCCCCACTACAACTGCATTTTCAATTCCAGGAACCTTTCTAATCGCATCAACGATTGTGGGTGTATGAAGTTGTGTTACCCCTTTTAATTTGTTAACCACTCGGCTTGTCAAAGGCGGACGCCCCTTACTTTCCCACGATGTTATAGTCCCAACATTTTCAGTTTTGATTCCAAGGTTTGTTCTATCCCCATCTATAATTGTAAGTCCCGAATTTAATTCCATCATAAGCAACTAAAATTGATTTCTATTGAATTATCCATTTGACTAATTAAACCAACATCATATCAGGAACATCAGGCAAACTATCAATACCTGCAAATTCTTTTATAATAATTGTTCGAATTCCAGTTGGAAGAGTAGGCGAGATCATTTCTGATTGACCTCCGATACTTTCACAATCATCTTCTATCAGTATTGTAGGTTGAATTCGTTTAACAACATCAGAATATTCTTCCTTATCAACTCGATATGCTAGATTTTCAGGATTCGGAAAATTATATTTTTTTAGTACAATTGATATTTTATCAACTTGATCACCCGTTCTTGAAGTTAAATAGTAAATCTCAGCACCTGCATTAGCCCATGTTTTCAACTTTTTATTTGCTTGGGAAATTGGTACATAATTAGCAAAATCTTTGACAGAAAATTCATTATTCAAAACTTGTTTTACTCTTTCCTCACGTGACGCTTGCTGTGCAGACGAATGCATCAAAATTGTGCCTTCGGTAAAAAGCAGAATTCTCATAATTTCTTTAACTTAAGCTTCAATCTGCTCACAAACAAGCCAACTCTATAATAAAAATAGGTGAGGGGATTGAACACTTTCACAAATTGAGGAAGATATTCAACATCTTCACCACCAAACCCTGCTTTAAACTCCGAAATTCTCGAAAGTGGATGTTTATGTTCATATACACCATCAACTTTCGGGGCAACACCCCATTGATCATAGGAATTCTTACCTAGATTGATTGCATGTTTTATACCTTCCCATTTCAATAAATAGTTCGCCATTATAGACCTCCCTGATTGACCGGTTCCACCGTAGAGCTCATATGCTACCTTTTCATCATAAAGGTACATAATTGAACCTACATCGTTTCCATCGTATTTCACTACTAGTATTTTCGCTTTTTCAATAGGACCAAATTCTTCCCAAATTTTCTCAAAGTAATATTTTCCGGACATAATAAATTTTGTTCGATGATATATTTCGTCC
>CALMQQ010000039.1 GCA_937871845.1 uncultured bacterium | reverse complement strand
GGAGCATTTATGGTTTGTTCACACTACATTCTGTCATTTGACTATCAAGATGAACTAAGTGTACATGATGGACTTGGATTAATTGATATCAATCTACTCTGTCATTGGGATATAGAAAGAAAAAGGGAATTGAAAATTGACATGCTGAAAGAAAAATCTCCAAGTAAACCAATTTTAACGCTTGATGAGGGGGAGTTTGTGAGGATTGTGAGATAGGGACAAGAAGGAAAATGTAGAAGTTAAGGAACTGAGGATTTAGCAAACAGTAACCCAATATGAATTTTTAAAAAGAAGTTGCCACTAAATCAACTGCCAATCCTGCTGCTGTCCCTCCTGAGGCTCCGACAATTACTGCCATAGCTGAGGGTTCTACATGGTAACCAAATATGCCTCCTGCTATTCCAAAAGCGAGTGGTGGAATGGATGCTAATAGCAAAGTCTTGATATTTCTTCTTCTTATATCCCCACAAGATACGTCTTTGGGTGTTATGTATTTTTCTCCTTCATCCATTACAAGCGCATATAAAAACTAAGATTAAGGTTAATGATTTCTATTCCTCCAAGCATTTCCCAATAATCCAACGAAAGCTAAAAATGCAGGAGTATATGCCCCGATTAGTGAGCCAAAAGTTTCACAACCTTCCGGTGCCAGAGCTTCTCCAATGAGGCTCCCTGTATACATTACTACACCTAAGACTGCGAGTCTTGTTGTAATCCTATCTAATGAACTTTGAGATTTAGGTTCCGTTTGCTTAGGTCCTTCAGGTCTCGATCCCATTAAATACCAATAAATATGTCTTAATTATATCATGCAAATACAAAATGACTATGAGGACAAGAATAATCACCTTTGCTAAAATAATCTTTTAATAAAACAAAATGAAAGACTATTTCAAACCCTATTTAGAGGAAAATTTCGATCTTAAAGACCCTGATTTATTTAGAAAAGTAACACTTTATGTCAGAGATATACCTTATGGTTCGATTGGTTCTAGGAATCCAGAAGATATCCTAAAATCAAACATGGGAACATGCTCGGGGAAACATTTCTTACTCAACGACATCTACAAATATTTAGGTTTCGAGGTGATAGATATGATTGCGATTCATTTCTTCAACAACCTGCCTGTAAAACTTTCAGATAAGTTGGTCGAATTACTAAATAAAGGCAAAATTCCGGATCCCCACAACTTCCTAAGGGTTAAAAGATTTGATAAATGGCTAGATATCGATATCACCTGGGACAAAGCTTTAGCAGGACTTGGATTTGAAGTAAATGAAAACTGGGATGGAAAATCAAACATGAATATTTGCGTAGTCCCTGAAGAAATATTAGAAATGGAGAATTCACTAGAGTTTAAAGAAAATTTCACTGCAGAACTAGATGAGAAAACACAAGATAGAAGGAAGAAATTTATAAATGAGTTAAGTGAGTATTTGGGGAAGTATAGGAATGAACGAGAGGATTAGTTAACGAGGGGTTGTTTAATCTGAGTTTTCTGATATCTGTATTTACTCAAAACTAAAATAGTAAATACAAGCAAATGCCAAAAGTATCTCTGGAAAAGACTAGTTAGTGTATACATTTCAGATTTATCGCAGGGGTCCCAAGATATACTACAAATCATTGTTTCAAATGAATATGATGCGAAGATTGCTAGGGCTAGGACAATAAGGATCCTAGATATTTTTATATTAGGATCTTCTCTAATAATAGATTTCGATGTTGGGACGTAGGCTACTATAATCAACACGGCAGCTATTACTACAAAATATAAATTCAAACCCATAGAAAAGGCGAATAACGTCAGAAAAAAATTAATAAAGATGGGATTGATACCATACAATACTATTAAGGTGAAGTAATAGGAAAACTTAGGAACTTTTTTAGGTTCTTCTGTTTTTAATTGTGTTTTATTTTCGTTTTGATTTATTTCCTCCATGAGTAGTAATTTACTCAATCTTATTTAATAATTATCTTTGAGTCAATTATTTAATAATTAATTATTTTTAACTTGGATTACATCTTTAATAATAAAAAATCAAATGAATTGGTTGTGTTTCTGCCCCCAGGAGTTGGAGATCCCACGGACTTTAATAATTTTTCAAAAAATTTAAAACAATCATCAATAGTCCTGAAATACCCCGGAATAAGTGATACTTGGAAAAGTGAAAACCTCAAAACAATTACTCAAGAAATTTACGAGTTCCTTTCGAAAAGAGATGAAGCCATCACGTTAATAGGGGAATCTTACGGTGGGAATATCATCCTGGACTTAATTAATATGGGTTTGAAAGTCGAAAATGTAATAGTTCTAGGTACCGGAGAATACTTCAAGCATTATCAAAAACTATTACTAAAATTTGTTTCTATTCCAGCGAAATATTCCAGAATTTATAGGAAGTTAATGGCAAAAGCTGTCGCAAGACTTGGTTATTTCAAATTATTAAGAGACCTAGAAGACAACAAATTAAAAATAGTATTGAAAAGATGGTTGGAAATTATTGATTATAAAGTTCCTGATGAGTTAAGTTATAAAGGAAAATTGACATATATCCATGGAAGAGATGATGAATTTGTAAGACCTGCGTCAGTGGAGAAGATCAGGAGATTGATTCCTCAGATGAGGATTGTAAGGACTGAAAACTCGCATACGGAGTATAAGAGGTGCTATGAGGGAGAGTTGTTGGCACTTATTAATGAAGGAATTTAGAAATGTAGAAATTGAGAGATTGAGGAATTCAGTATCTTCAATTTCCCTCGATCCCGTCTGAAAATATGACGGGAGGGGGATCTCTCTCTAACGTCATTGCTGAAAATTTAGTAAAATCTGTTTCAATGAATTTATTTTTTCGATAACTGAGTTAAATTTGAAAAAACTATTCCTATTAACAATATTAGTTACACTACTTTTCTTAGGTTTTACTAATAAAAGTATCTCGTACGCACAAGATCCCTCACTAGAAGATGAAACAACAATGAAAGATTTTACAATCCAACCAGAACCTGAAATCCCAGAAACGGAATATTTCAAAGGAACGGTAACAGAAATCCTCGAAGAGGAGTTAGTAGAATACATAGATGGGGAACAAATGTATCAAAGGTTATTAATAACCATCACAAATGGTGATTTCAAAGGTGAGAAAGTTGAGGTAGAGAATGGAAGTACTGCATCATTGCAGGAAATTATCTATGAAGTAGGGGATACTGTATACTTGAGTTATACACGAGATCAGAATGGAAAAGCTTTATTTTTCATAACTGATTTTGATCGTTCGAATGGATTGGCAGTTTTGTTTTTAGGATTTGTGTTGCTGACTTTGTTAATTGGCTTTAAAAGAGGTGCATTATCGATTCTTTCTTTGATTATATCTTTCGCTATTATTTTTATATTTGTACTACCTCAGATACAGGCAGGAAAAGACCCTGTGTTAGTTGCGATATTGTCCTCAATTGTCATAATTCCCATTACTTTCTATCTTTCACACGGGTTTCAACTTAAAACAACTATCTCCATCGTTGGCACTTTCATATCACTTGTTATTACAGGCTTACTTGCAGTTTATTTTGTAAATTTAGTCAATCTCACAGGTGGTGCTTCGGAAGAGGCTTTGTTCCTGCAAAATATTGGGGGTACCATTTATAACCTTAGGGACTTACTGCTGGCAGGTATAATCATAGGAACTATGGGTGTGATGGATGATGTTACCGTTTCGCAGACTTCTATTGTTTTCCAACACTACGATTTGAAAATAAAGATAACTTTTAGTGAACTGTTTTCGAGATCTATCAAGGTTGGCAAAGACCATATTTCATCAATGGTGAATACTTTGGTTTTGGTATATACAGGTGCATCTATGCCTCTTCTACTGCTATTTATGAACAATCCACGACCATTCGAGGAACTCCTTAGTTATGAGCTAGTGGCTACTGAGATTGTCCGTATGCTTGTAGGAAGCATAGGGCTTATAATCGCAGTTCCTATTACCACTGCTCTTGCTTGTTATGTCGTCACTAAGTATAAAATTAAATTTGAGGATGAAACCGAACTACATCATCAACATTAACTCTCGACCAGATTTACATAAATGTTAATATGTAACAGTTATTAATTCTGGATGTCCAAAAATATTCCATTAATTTCTGATTTTCTGTACTACTATAAGAAGTATTCAGCTTCACCTTACGTTAGAAAACGTGTTGTTTTGATTTCTATCGGCGCATTTATCTATTTCATCATTCTAGGTCTTTTCATAAAGTACGACATAGATCGAACTATCATTGAGCCGTTAGTCGAACCTATCGAAAAAGCAGGTATAGTTATGTTGTATTTTCTCCAAGTTTTATTCTCACTAACTCCATTTCCAGATAATTTCCTTATTTATGTAGGAACAGTCGTCTTTGGTCCATTGAAGACGTTTGTAGCAATTTATGCGAGTTATTTGACAGCTACATCGATGAGTTTCTATATCGCCAGACATTATGGTAGGGAGAGATTAATTAAGAGATTCCCCAAATTAATAAATAAAATTGATGGGTATGACCACAGATTAAAACCACATCATTTAATAATGTATAGATTCCTAGCCTTTTCTTCGATGGATTATCTGGCTTATATAGCGGGTTTTTCGAAGATTTCATTTAGATCGTATCTGATTTCATCAGCTATTAGCATGCCTTTTCAGATATTTCCCGCGATATTAATTGTTATGGGACTATTCGAGCGCAATCCTCTCTATATGGTAATAATCTATATCGCACTCTTTACAACTTTATTAAGTATTGCATTTATTGTGAGGAGGTTTGGGAGAGCGATGAATGGGAAGAATTAACTTTTACTTTTAATCTATGACACACCGTAAAAAAACATGGCCAGATTATTTTCAAATGTTGAAAGATGGAAGAAAGAGATTTGATGTCAGATTAGCAGACTTCGAAGTCAAGGAAGGCGATACGATCGTCTTCGAAGAATGGGACCCAGAATTGAAAGATTTCACAGGGAGAAAATTAGAAATGAAGGTGGCATTTGTTTTGAAAACTAAAGATTTGCCGTATTGGAGTGATGAAGATGTTGCAAAACATGGTTTTAATATTATGCAGGTGGAGAATATAGAATAAGGCATATTTTTTACTCGATGGTTCATAACGTAAATACCTACAAGTCAAATCAATTTGACTTGTAAACGCATTATCCAAGCATTATGATCGGATATTATTATTAATTAAATATGGATCAACTACATTATCTACAAATGCAGATTCTTAAGAAATTACTTTTTTCAGAAGGTTCTACATTTTCTCAATTAATTGGAGAAAATATTGAAACAAACCAACATAATTTTCATTTACAGAAGCTAATAGGACTAAAGTTAATTGAAAAGAATGGCACCATATACAAATTAACCCTTAAGGGCAAAGAGTTTGCTAATACTATGGATACTGATAGTCAACTTAAAGTAAAACAAGCTAAATTATCAGTTCTATGTTGTTGTTTCAAAGATGAAGGTACTAAAGTATTGATTTATACTAGAAAAAAACATCCTTTTTATAATTATCAGGGATTCTTCTCGGGAAAAATTAATTATGGGGAGACTGTATTAGAAACTGCAAAAAGGGAATTATATGAAGAAGCCGGTTTAAAAGGAGAACCTGAAGTAAAAGGGCTTAGGCATTTCAAGGTTTATTCTGAAGAAAAGAAACTACTTGAGGATAAATTTATGTTTTATGTCCGATTTGATGATCCCGAAGGTGAATTAAATCCCAATGAAGAGGGTGAATATGAATGGATCAAAACTACAGATATTAAAACTTTCATAAAGAAACCATTTCACGATTTTTTTGAATCATATGAAATGTTAAGCAATAACAACAATTTCTATTTTAATGAACTTGATGTGATCACTTCGGAATTCTAGTTATAAAACCTTTGTTGGGCTATTCCACCGTTAATTGAGAGTAGTAATATGCTCTGCAGGAGTCGGTAGAACTAAGTTACAGTTACTGTCTAATGGGAGTTTTCCTATTCTATATAGATTATTAATCTCATCATTTGATAAAACAACATCCGATAAACCAACGTCATTATATAAATCTACAGGTTTAACAAATATTACAACACTTCCGGAAGTGTCCTTTAATTCTAATTCATAACCAATAAATAATTTCTTATTGATTACTCCATAAGGGATCTCGATACAAGCATGAGGGTAAAAGATTTCTCCATACCAGAATGCATTACCTTCAGGTGAATAAACGAATGTATGGGCTGTCCGAATATTTTCGAGGGTATTATTATTTTCTACAAAATTAGGTCCTTCATCGATTCCTAATACGAAATTAATCACGGTCTCATATAAAAGTGAGCCAAATCCGATTTTTCCTATTGTAGTGATTTTTTGATAGTAAGGTGCCTCTAAGATAATCTACCAATTAATAGTTGAAATATTGTTCTTATTTAAGTAAACGTTAGTCTTACTAAAATGCTTACAACCAAAAAATCCCCTGTCAGCAGAAAATGGTGATGGATGGGGAGCTTTAAGAATTAGAT
>CALMQQ010000038.1 GCA_937871845.1 uncultured bacterium | reverse complement strand
ATAGATTTACATGAGGGGAGGCCAGTCTTGAAAGGAGTTTTTAGAGACTCACGTAATTTTATGGAGAATGATATTCATCCAAAGGACTTTGTCATACCTGACGATATGGAATTAAATGTTATTACCACTCCTACAGAATCGCAGATATGGGCACAAGTTAGGGAGGTAGACAATTCAAAAAAGATAAGAAGTAATTTACGAGATACTTTTAGGATAATTGCTGAAAGATTGTTAAGAAATCCAAATTAGTTAATTCCCTGAGTATTGTATCCTTATATTTAAGAATAATCTGAGTTTGTAAATACTAGTGTATAGCGTATAATCCTTATATACATATTAGAAAAAAGTTCATGGAAGGTAATATTTATGATTTAAATGAAGTTCCCGATGGTCAACGTGTAAAAACTCTTAAAGCTACGACAGTCATGTCAATCAGTAAGGGGGGTATACCTACATCAGAAGAAAGTACTTTACCAATTGATACCTATACAGTAGGTACGTTGGATTTCATGGGAAAAACTTTAATGAAAGCTGCATCAGCATATCTAGTTATGGAAGAAACAAAAGTTGAATGGAACCCAAATCAAAATCTAGAGTAATTTGGATAGAATTGCAGGCTTAATGTGTGAATTCTGAATTCTCAATATTCCTCTCCAACCCCATTGCCCATTTGATGCCCTTTGTGCTACTATGCTCCTTAAGCTATTTTTAACCGTGGAAGTACATATCAGTTTTCAACCAGAAGTTTTATTCAATCTTTTTTCCCAAGGAATCACGAACTCACTCTACACAGCATTATTTGTGTTGATTCCGACTATCATCTTGATAGTCATATTTAGTAAGAACTTTAACGCACTCAAGCCTTCAAAGTTTGAATTGTTTCTAGAAATGTTCATAGGTGGACTGTTCGGTTTGGTCGAGAGCATTATGGGAGAGAAAAACGCATTGAAATATTTCTCCTTTTTACTCACATTTTTCGTTTTCATCTTAGTTTCAAACTGGTTCCCACTTCTGCCTGGAATATCTTCAATTGGTCTAGTTGGTGAAGAAGAACATACCGAAGAGACAAGCGTCGAATACACTGCATCTTCTAATTCAGAAATAATCGAAAACACAGATGGAGGTGCAGTATTATCAGAAACAGCTACAGTCGAAGAAGAAGTAGAACCAACTTTCGGATGTCTATTAAAGGGCAAATGCTATTTGACTACTTCAGGAATCACAACCGGTAGCTTCACACATATGTTTAGAGCTCCAACTGCGGATCTTTCCGCAGGTATTGCACTAGCACTTATCTCAGTATTGGTCACAAACTTTATCGGATTCAAAACAAATAAACTCGCTTACTTGAGCAAATACATTAACTTCAACGGTCCTATTAACTTTGTAGTCGGTATTCTGGAATTAATTTCAGAAATTGGAAAGATTGTATCTTTCTCTTTCAGGTTGTTTGGAAACATCTTCGCAGGAGAGGTTCTGCTCGTGGTTATTACAGCAATTTCATTCGGTGTCGCAACATTGCCTTTCCTCGGACTCGAATTATTCGTTGGGGTTATTCAGGCGTTAGTATTTTTCATGTTAACGGCTGTCTTTATCAATTTGGCAATCGAACATCATCATTCATAATTAATATTTTTTAACT
>CALMQQ010000037.1 GCA_937871845.1 uncultured bacterium | reverse complement strand
ATCATCTATTTTCGATATTTGTAAAGATCTATCTAATGTACAAATTCTAAATTCCTTGGCTTCTGTCAGTGATAAACTTATACTGCCGCTATTAGAATTTCTAAACATGTCCCTAGTAATCTCATACTCACCTACTGCATTATTACAGTAATCGGATTCTACCCAAGCCTGCTGTGCACTTACTCCCTGAGGAAATACTGCAATTAACAGAAACACCCCTATGATTAATCCTAAGAATTTCATAATTTATTTAATTGTATATTTATTTAAACTTTCTATGAATATCGTACTTCCACTTTGTAATTTCCTCTCGATTATTAACTGAGCAACTAGATCTTCAATTGTGTCTGTCACCACTCTTCTTAATTCTCTCGCTCCGTATAAATTATTGTAACCTAAATTTGCCAACTCTTGTAGCAAGTGTCTACTATATTCAAGTTTTATCCCTTTATCAAACAACCTATCTGCAACTGACTTCATCATTAAATTGGCTATTTCTTCTACCTCCATTCTAAGCAAAGGCTTGAACATAATCAACTTATCAAATCTATTGAGGAACTCAATCCTCAAGAAATTTCTTAAAGTTGGCATAATTGCTTCCAGAACTTCACTGTAACGGCGACCTTGAGAAATTAAATCTGCAATTTCTTTCGATGCGACATTAGAAGTTGCAATAATTATCGTATTGGTGAAAATTACTTCTCTACCCATTCCATCAGTGATTTTTCCCTCATCCAAAATTTGCAAGAATAAATCAAGTACTCGAGGATTCGCTTTTTCGATTTCATCAAGTAGAATTAATGCGTATGGTTTTGCTTTTACCGCCTCCGTCAAATACCCTCCCACGAACTCCTCACCTTCTTGCATACCGATTAGTCTTCCTAGATTTCTATCTTCTTGGTATTCAGACATATCGAGCCTAATCATCTTCTCTTCATCACCAAAGTATAGTTCAGCGACTGTTTTTGCCAACTCGGTTTTACCAACTCCAGTTGGTCCGAAAAATAGGAAACTCGCAACTGGTCTGTTTTTATTGGTAAGACCAGCTCTGGATCTTCGAAGTGCAGCAGCTACCGCGTCCACTGCCTGATGTTGACCGATAACTCTCTTATGAAGTTCGATTTCGAGTTTATTGAGAAAATCTGATTCTTTCATACTAATACTTCCGATTTCTACACCAACTTTTCCTGCTACCAATTTATCCACAACCTCTCGGTCAACCACAGTCTTACCTACTGCAAGTGCACGAGAAATC
>CALMQQ010000036.1 GCA_937871845.1 uncultured bacterium | reverse complement strand
AGGGAAAGGATATACACCTTGCAGACTATAACGAATTACGTTTCACTTCTGAATTTCCCGCTTTGAAGGTGGGGCAAAGTGGATATCATCAAGTATTACTTGCTAGACAAATAGATCCTACATTACAGATGACACCAGTTCTTTATGCTCAAGTAAAAATCCCTCACAATGTGGGAAAAACACCAATGTTCATAGCATATACACAACACCATACAATAGCGGAAACATCTACAAAAGTTGAGAGTTTCAAACAATTCAGTTGGACCGACATACTAAGCATTGATGCAACATATGATTATATTGAAATTACAAATGAGTACAAAGCATACACCGATGATAAATATATCTACTTCACCTGGACCATTACATCCCCTACTGATTTATACGAAAGATTAGACTTCTTTTACTTTATCTTTGAAGAACCACAAGCACAGAATGAATACAATATAGTTGGAGATGGATTTGCAGGTAATTCTATAGTTGGACAAGGCATAGTAGCAAAACCTTTTAATTCTTAATATGTAAAAATGAATATACCAGACCTAATAAGAGTAGCAGGAAATTATATTAGAACCTCTACTACTACAGCTTTTGATAATAATGATTTAACCTTTGATGTTTACGACCCTACAAAAATAGAAAGTGAAGGAGGATTACTAGAGGTTCAATACGATGTCCCTCATAAGAGAGAAGTAGTATATGTAGTTTCCAAATCAGGGAATACATTAACTATTGCGGATGATGGAAGAGGATTATATGGTACAAACGCACAGGACCATCCAGCCAATTCTAAGGTGAGAGATTTTTTTGTATCGGACCATATCAATCAATTTACTTCTACTGTATTAGGAATAATATATCCTATTGGAAGTATCTATATATCCACTAACTCATCATTACCAACTTACATATCAGCATTGGGTACTTGGACAACATTCGGGGCAGGAAGAGTTTTAGTAGGTAGAGATAGTGGAGATACAGACTTTGACACCGCAGAAGAAACAGGAGGACAAAAGACAACACGACATGCCTATCCTATCACAGCATTAAATAGTAGCCAATTTCAAGACCCTGGAGCCGCATATTGGACCTCAGTTCGTGGAGATATCAATTCATACTTAACTGGTGGTGGTTCATCATCAGTATCATCACAAACAGCAGTTAGAGGAGTTGGAGGTACAGGAGGGACAACTGGTACAGGGAATACAGAAGTTACACACGATAGATATACCGCAACCAACCTACAACCATATGT
>CALMQQ010000035.1 GCA_937871845.1 uncultured bacterium | reverse complement strand
AGAGAGAACTTGGTATAGGTGAAGATCATAGCGGAATTATGATATTAGAAGAGAATTTGCCCGTTGGCGAAAACTTAACCGACTTATTACAAGATTGGGTATACGAAATTGAGAACAAGTCACTTTCACATAGAGGTGATTGTTTCTCTCATACTGGTATTGCTAGAGAACTTTCGGCAATACTGGCAATTGACTTTCTAGAGGATACCACACCTCCAGAATCGATTCTTCCAAATGGTAGCGGGAAGAAAATCAAAATTGAAATTTCTGTTAACAAAGATCTTTGCAAAAGATTTAGTGCGTTATTAGTAGAGGAATTAGTAGTCAAAGACTCACCGATATGGCTTAAAGCTAGATTAAGTTCAGTAGGAGAGAGGTCCATCAATAATATTGTTGACATCACAAATTTCGTAATGCTCGACAAAGGTCAGCCTCTACATGCATATGATTATGACAAACTTGTTGGAAACAAACTAATTGTCCGAAAAGCAAGAAATAGTGAAAAAGTGAAAACACTCGATGGAATAGAACGAAATTTAGATAATACAACTGTTGTGATTGCAGACGAAAAGAATGTGGAGGATATCGCAGGAATAATGGGTGGCTACAACTCTCAGATTTCCACCGAAACAAATACAATTTTATTAGAGGCAGCTAATTTTGACATGTACAATATCCGTAGAAGTTCTAGACAATTAGGACTCCGAACGGAGGCAAGCACCAGATTTGAAAAAGGCTTGGACGAAAACCTCACAGTACAGACTATTAGAAATGCCTACACATTGATTTCCGATTTAACAGGTGGAGAGGTTGCAGACGAACTATTTGATTATTATCCTGACCCATCCATCCCGAAACAAGTAGAGATTGACGTCAAGATGATTAACAGACTACTCTCAACAGATTTTACGAAATACGAAATTATTGACCTTTTGAAGAGACTTCAAATTAATTTACTCGAACAAGAGAATTCGGACGGGTCTGAACCAAACCTTGAGACCCAAACATTGTTAACATTTGTCATTCCTACATTTAGAAAAGATATAAATATCAAAGAAGACCTTGTCGAGGAAGTTGCTAGAATTTATGGCTATAAGAACATAACGCCGAAATTGCCAGAAAAAGATCTTACTCCAGCTAAGATATACAGCACAAGTTCACTCTTTAGACTGTTTACCAATTCTATTAGTGCACTTGGGTATACAGAAGTAAAGACATATAGCTTCATTGGAGAAACTGATATAACTAAGTCAAATCTAATTACTACAGACTTTCTGAAACTATCTAATCCACTGGCACCCGAATTAAAATATGTAAGGAATTCACTAGTGCCAAGTATGATATCAAGTATAAAGAAGAATCAACCTAAATATTTAAATTCAAAGATTTTTGAAGTTAATAGGGTAGTTACAAAAAAACTTGAAAACGATGGTATTCATATACAACCTTGGACTATTGCAATCGCAATCAACCATCAAGAAAACAATTCCAATACATTCCAGGAAATAAAAGGCATCACTGAATATTTATCACATTTATTAAACATAAAATTTAATTATAAGAATATCTCATCTGGAAACAAATATTCTAAAACTTTCCACCCATTCCAATCTGCTGAAATTATTCTTGAGAATGAAACTGTTGGAAATATCGGCCTATTACACCCAGAAGTAATCTACAATAATGAAATTCAAGGTTTAATCTCAATTGCTGAAATCAACTTAGATAAATTAGTACAATTCGTAAATAATCAGAACTCATACAAGGCCTTACCGAATTACCCAGAGACAAACAGGGATCTTAGTTTTTGGATACCTGAAAAAGTAAACTATTCAGATATAGAAAGAACTATTAGGAATCTTGAAGTAGGATTATTGAAAAATATTGTTCTGAAAGACACTTATGTTAATAAAGATGAGAAGATCAGCTATACGATTACATTAACTTTCTCTAGTGATGAAAAAACCTTAACCGATGAGGAAGTCGATAAACTCGAAAGTTTTGTAGCTAAAGAACTTCAATCTAAACTCGATTTGAAGCTAAGAATTAATTAACTGGTTAATTCTGAATGATTGTAGGGACAATCTGACCACCTCTCACTCTGATTGTAATAGTATTTGACTCAATAGTTTCTCCTGATTTTTTGCCACGTACTTTTATTTTCACCTCACCAGTATCACTTTTAACTTCCCAAGTACATTTAGAATCTGAGCATTGAGTTTCAACCTTGTCATCT
>CALMQQ010000034.1 GCA_937871845.1 uncultured bacterium | reverse complement strand
TAATTTTCCATGTAAAAGAAGCTCTGAAACAGCATTCGCACCTGCTCGAGATAAAACTATGTCTGCTGAATTTAAATAATTTGCATATTCTTCAAAGTAAGCATTTTCTTTTACGACATATCTATTTGCGAGTTCGTTCCCAAGCTTTGACTTTGTTTCAATTGCCTTCCGATAATCATGCGTCAAAGTCGAGTTTCCTGTTAAGTGGACAACGTTGGTAGTTTTTAATAAGTCGGGAAGTATTTTTAAGAGTCTCCAGTTAATTGTGTTTGATCCTTGATTCCCTCCCACTACTAAGAGAAAAGGTAAATCATTTTGGAAATACTTTGTTTTATGTGTTTTTGGGAATAGTTCTTCTCTTATAGGAAGACCGGTGTAAACTGACTTCTCTTTAGGAAAAAATTTGAGAGAATTCTCCCAAGAGACACATACTGTATTAGCAAATTTTGAGATGAGTTTATTTGTGAGTCCAAGAACTACTGTTTGTTCGTGAGTAATGGATTTTATACCAATCATCTTTGCGATAAATACAACTGGAAGAGCCAAATGGCCGCCAAATGAAACGACAATTGCTGGTTTGTGTTTGGTTAATACTTGTAGTGACTTAATGAAACCATAAGGAATTAAAATCAGGTTTTGTAGAGCCGGGATTATAGTTCTGAGCGTATATTTACGCCATAGTTTCCCCGCTTTTAAAGTAATAAAGGGAGTATTGGTTTTCTGAACGATTTGATATTCCAGGCTTACATTTTTATTTCTGGTTTGAGCATATTTCGTCCCAATCCAAATAATATCATCAAAACCTTGGGCCTTTAATTCATTGAGTACTGCGAGAGCAGGAGTTAGATGTCCCCCAATTATCGCTATCTTTTTATTTTGAATTTCTTTTCTCATTGATTTTATTTGATAGCATTATAAATGAAATATGCATCAATAGGTTAATTATAATTACAAGTACGAAAACCTCGAAAAACAATTCCTGCGGAAAAAATTTGATTAAGTTTGAAGATTCTGGGTTTAACAACCAATAATCGTTTTGAAAAGCGACCTTGTGAGCAAGTGTGAAGAAAAAATCGAAATCCAAGTAGATTATGAAACTAATAATGATGGAAAGAGATATATAGATTATGCTAAGTCTTCTTACCAGATTAAAATTTATTTTAACTTTTTTGTTTTTGTAAATTCCATATACAGAAATAAGTGAAATTACATATACAAAATAAATTCCTGTGAGAATATTTTCCACATCGTATAAATGGAGAATATCTTCGTTAGAATAAAAATTAATGTCTAATTCATCTGAGAAAGGCGATAAGTTCAAAAGTAGGCTCCTGAATTTTTCATTTACTACTTCTTTATCTATTGAACTATCTTTAAATTCTCCATACACACCATAATCCTCAAATCTATAAATGTAATAATGCGATGCGTTAGCAAAGAATATTAATGGTGTAAGCAGAAATATTATTCCAATTAATAAAGAAAATATGTAGGTGTTTAATCGAATATGTTTGTTATCCATTTTTTAGGGTTGATTTGCGAAAGTTTTGAAGATTTCTGACCTCTTCGTTTACTCCTTACTTCTTTTACTCTATTGCTGACTACTCTTTTCTTCCCATCTTTATTTGATCTACTAATATTTAATAATAGTCCAATGGCTGTTAAATTAACTATCGTGGAACTTCCACCATAACTTATAAATGGTAATGTGTTTCCATTTATTGGAATGAGGGCTACATTAGAAGCAATGTGTAGAGTAGCCTGTATTGTTATCCATATTGTGATGGATGTAGCAAGTAAGAAGCCGAGTTTGTCCGGGGCTCTTTTCGCAATTACAAATCCGCGATAAAGTAAAAAAAAGAAGCCAGAAATTAATATAACAGAACCAAGAAAACCGAATTCTTCAGCAAAAATTGCGAAGATTGTATCACTAAAGGCAGTATCTCCAAGATAGTGAAATTTTTGACGCGATTCTCCAAATCCTACCCCCATAAGTCCTCCAGATGACACTGCAACTAAAATTTGTTTTAATTGATAACCCGCACCATAAGGGTCTTGAATTGTAGAATTAACCCAAAAGTCTTTCCAGTTAATGAATCTTTCAAGTCGATACGAAGCAGTTTGAGTTGCAATTCCAAACAATGTCATGATAAGCATGAAAATCGAACCTGAACCAAGCAAGTGCAACAAATCGTTGCCAGCAATAAAGTATACAAGAACGCTTGTAGCACCTAAGATTATAGTAGTATCAAGGTCAGGTTCTAAAAGAATTAGAAATGAAACAACCGATAACAATAACAAAAACGGCAAAAGGTCTTTGATAAAATGATTTTTAATATTTTCTTTTGTGATACGGCTAGATTCTTTTCTACTTGCAAGCCAGGAAGATAGATAAATCAAGAAAACTAGTTTGGCAATTTCGGAGGGTTGTATGTCGAAGAATCCTAGGTCAATCCATCGTTTGATTGGACTACCAATGTTAATGACCAGTACCGATATTAATAATATAATTGCGGCTCCTAGAAGAAATGGCGCTAGTTTGGGTAATATTCTGTAATTTATTCTATATGCGACATATCCGGTAAAGAGTCCAATCGCAATCCAAATAATCTGTCTTATGAAATAATGCTGTGGTTCAAAGCCTTGTTTCGTGGCGACGATAACACTTCCACTGTATACCATTACAGAGCCAAAAGCTGTAAGTAAACTAACTGTTGAAAAAAGTGGGAAATCAAGATGTTTGTTAACGGTTTTTTCTCTCCTAAATGAAAGCATTTTAGTTAAGTGCAATTATTAACTATAAATATACTATAATATCCTACCAAATATTGATTTCTTATGGTAACAATTGATCCCGCAATAAATATTTCAGAGTTAGCGCTCAGATATCCTGAAGTTGTTGATTTCCTTATATATGAATATGGGTTTCACTGCATTGGTTGCTTTGTGTCAGAGTTCGAAAGCCTCGAAGAAGGAGCCAGCGTGCACGGAATTATAGGTGAAGATTTTGACAATATGATGAAACAAATCGAAGAAATCATAAACAAGAAAGATCAAAAATCAGATTCTTCTGTTTCCTCATAAGTCGCTTTGATTTCTTTTATTTTTAACTCGATTGAAGTTAGTTCTTTTTTAATCTCCACTGCTAATTTCGAGGCTTCCTCGTATTTCTTAACAGCTTCATCTAAATCCAGGTCGTCTTGATTTGTGAAGAAATTACTTAGCTTCTCTAATTTATTTATCTTCTCTTGTAATGTAGGTTTTTTATTTGGCATTTATGAATATTTAATTAATTTATATTACTTTTGTATTGAGATTGCCATCACGAACTTTTAGGGTAAGTAAATCGTTTGTCTTGGTACCTTTCACACTCGTGATGATATTTCCTTTTGAATTTTTAATAATCGCATAACCTTTTTGAACTATTTTCTCGGGATTAAGATTTTCAATTGTACTTTGCATGTGCAATACGTCATTTAGCAACTGTGTGATTCTGTAACTGAAATTTGATAATTCGTGAGTGCTCTTCTCTAAAGTGTTTTGGAAATTCGAAATATTTATAAAAATTTTTGATTCAAAATCTACATCATAGCTACTAACCTGATATTTGTAATTGTTTAATATCAAAAGAACTTTCTCGAATATATTTATTCCGGAAATTTTATTTATATTTAGATTGATAATTTCTTGGATTTGCAAATAAATCTGGTCTGCTTGTAGTTCTATACTTTTAATAAAATTTGTGTGGTTCACAACGATATAGTAAGCAGCTTGTGAAGGTGTTGAAGCTCTAACATCCGAGACAAGCTCAGCGATGGATTCATCTCTTTCATGCCCTACTGCAACTAGTGTGGGGGTTTTGCTTGCAAAAATTGCTTTAGAAATCTTTTCGTCATTAAAAGAACTCAGGTCCTCCAGACTACCTCCTCCACGAATCATAACAATACAGTCGTAACCTTTATTTTGAGCAATT
>CALMQQ010000033.1 GCA_937871845.1 uncultured bacterium | reverse complement strand
AAGATTGATAGGAAGTGCGAAAAAAAGGTTGTCAGCTCCGCTAATTGTAGCAAAGTTAACTCCAACTACCTCACCATTGGAGTTGAGAAGAGGACCACCTGAGTTACCTGGATTGATTGCAGCATCAGTTTGAATTACATCGAAATGAGTACGAGATGAAAATCTGTAATAATCATCAGATAATTCAACTTCTCTATTTAGCGCACTGATTGAGCCTACAGTAACTGTATTTGATAACGAACCAAGAGGATTTCCAATTGCTATTGCAGTCTGACCAACTTTTATATTTGTAGAATCACCCAATGGGAGCACCTTTAAGTCCGTTTTTGGTAATTTTAATAAAGCAATATCATTTACTTCGTCTCTATAAATCTTCTCGACCTGTATTGGATCGCTTTCTTCTCCAACGACAACGAAGAAGTCTGTTGCATCGCCACCGGAAACAACATGTTGATTAGTGACAACAAGACCATTGCTCGAAACTACAAATCCACTCCCAATAATTTGATCAGCAGCATTTGTCCCACCCGCAATTCCAATCCCGACAACAGAGTCAGAGCTCTCAGCTACAACTTTGGTAACCACGCTCTCTAAATCAGTAACCATGATATTTTGATCGTCTTTCTCTTCATATGAATAGTCTTCATTACCATCTACAACTGAAGTTTTACCATCACAAGAGAATCTATCCCAAAGTACCGATTCTTCTTGAACCGTAGAGCATAACCAAGTATTCATATAACCACCCAACCAGAGAAATCCTATTAAGGATGCAAGTATGCCAATACTTATAAAAAACAAAATAAGTTTGATTAGTAATTTTTTAAAGCTGGATTTATGTTTTACTTCTATCGAAGGTGTTTCTTCACTTATCGAGGAATTAGTTTGAGTGACTTCATCTTGGAACTCTATATCTTTTTTATCCATATGATAATAATCTAATAAATTAGTGGAAATATTCTAGCACAAAAATTATGAACTTTTTGTGAAGTGGAGATTCAATAATAACTAGATTTTGGAAGGAGAATTTTTTCTCTTTCTAAGATATACTAGCCCAGTCAACGCAATTATTACAGGGATACTAGCAGAGTTTACAGCCTTATAGATGTTTTTGTCTTCGTTATCTAAAGCTTCAAGTGGTCTTGTAGTAACACCTTTCGCACGAATTGAACTCAAGTCATTTGAATTTGCCATCCAATCCACAAGGTTCAAGAATAATACAGGATTTTGCTCGTTTGCATTAATAAAACTGTCACTAACAAAGTCTGAATCACCGAAAACAACCATCCTTATATTATCAGAAGAATTTACTCTTTTGTTTTCATCAGTTCTTTCATCATTTTTACCGGTATCTGCTAAGGTTGGGATATCTTTATCCTTGTATGCAGAATCAATTTGCCCCTCTACAAGGTATGAAATTGTGTATTTTTTCTGATCTGAAGGAGAGAATTCTTTAAAGTCAATATTTATCACGTCTCCACTTTCTTCCCAAGCTAA
>CALMQQ010000032.1 GCA_937871845.1 uncultured bacterium | reverse complement strand
TGAATCATTGTCGGCTATTAATAGACAAGGTAATGCATACAAGAAGAGAGAAGATACACATAAAATGGCAGAAGCAAACAAAGCGTTCGGTCATTTGACTTGGTAAGGATTATTCCAACAAATCATTCAAACGGAGCTGTTTTAACAGCTCTTTTTGTATTTCCGAGAATGTTGCACCAACTGCCTTTGGTGAGACGACGATGACTATATCGAAACCTGGTTTGATATTATCGATTTCTGCTCTGATTACTTCCCGAAACTGACGCCTCAGTTTATTTCTGATGTGGGCTTTCCCGACTTTCTTACTCGTGATAAAGCCAAATCTACTCGAGACAAGAGAATTCTCTCTTTGGTAGGCTTTCGACAACAAGAAAAATTGAGAATAAGATTTTTTCCCACGATTTAGGATATATTTGTAGTCAGATTCTAGTCGGACTCTTTGGAGTTGCTTGAGCATTTAATTATCTACTGCGTGAAAAACGTTTTGTTTTGTCTGCAATAATTTCGTTTGAAGCGGTAAGTGAGTGTCTCCCTTTGGCTCTGCGGCTTTTCAAGACATTTTGACCACCTTTTGTAGCCATTCTAGCTCGAAATCCGAACTTTCTGATTCTTTTGATTTTGCTTGGTTGATAAGTTCTTTTCATAATTTTCTAAACAACAAAGGAATTTTACCATAGATTGGGCGTATATCAAAGCCCAAAGTTCGTGCTTGTCAGTCACTTACTTTCTCGATAACAGAATCTTCGTACCCATTAATATAATAATCAGGGTCGTGTAGTACATTGTGTAGTCTAGAGTGTCGGTTGAGTTTTTCATTATAAGCCATGTTGAGGCGGACTTTTTTCCAGACAAAGTAGCTAACTCCTAATAATATTGCGAATCCAGACAAGATAAAGAAGATTGCTAAATTCGAATTCCCTCTCTCAAACATACTATCAATTCCCAAGACGTTCGAACCCTCAGGGATTTTAACTTGTACAACCGGAGAACGACTTGATTGGACAGTACCAGAATATGCGATAACATAATAACTGTAAGTGGTGTTCGATTCTGCCTTGGTGTCAGTATACCTAGTAACGGCACTATCAAATCGTGAGTATTCTGAATATTCTCCGTCTCCAGTGTTTCGAAATAGTACATAACCCGTGATGTTGGTAGATTCACTTTTTGACCAGGCTAGTTCAACATTGTAATGGCTTTTTTCTGGGACTATTTCGTAATTTAATAATCTGGGTGCGAGTACAGCTTGATCCTCGGTGATGGCATTTGTAGTTGTCCCTTTGTTTGTTGTAAAAACTGTGTTCGCTGTTTCTGCGGTATTTCCGCTAGAGTCTTTTGCGTAGAATTTCATATGGTAGGTGATGTTTTCACTCAAATCTGTTAATCTCACCACCCCAGAATCTGCAAACTCTATTTCACCAGCCACATCCTTTTCATAATTCGATGTCTTTCCGTATTTGACATTCACAATTACAGGTTCGTTGGTTTCCCATTGAATTTGAGTAGTAAATGCATCAACGATTTTTATGTCTAGTTTTGTAATTTCTGGGTTGGTTCTATCAGGAAGGTAATACTCAACGTTGAATGTGATATCACTAAAAGTGACTTCACTATCAGTTCCTAATTCACTAGTCTGAAATACAAGCCCGAAATTCTTCTCTGGATTAGTTATCCACTCTTTTACAGTTGTGTCCACACGGGTTGTTGTTTTGATACCTTCTCTCCCCAAGGAAATGCTATCGATTATGCTAAAGGATCTCTTATTTAATAATTTAATAATGCCTTCACTTGTCCCGACCTGATTGAAGATCAAATCAATGTCAAGAACTTCTGCACTAGGAGGAATTTCTGTAAAATCTGCAACAATTTCACCTGAAAGCTGGTTTGATTTATTAACTCCCGAGACAAGTATGTCTGCAGGAGTAGTCTTAACCACTTTATTAATTATCTCTTGTGGGACAGGTGTGGCGGAAGGTTCGATTTCCTGTGCGTGTGCAGTCAGTGCAGTTTGCGATAATAAAATCACAATCACTAGTGCGTTAAATAATTTCCTCATCTATGGGTACAAATATATTTTATTATAACCAGTTCTCGAGAAAAAAATAAGTAAAACGCACTAATATCTTGTATTAATAATCCGTTTTTCGGTAATGACCACATCGACAGATTTATCATGTGTCTCCGTGGGGACTTTAGAAATGATTTGGGAGTCAAAACAAACACCAATTATGTATATAAATTTGATTTCATGAAAAATCCTGTCATACCAGCCACCACCATGTCCGATTCTATTACCTTGAGAATCAAAGCCAAGTCCTGGA
>CALMQQ010000031.1 GCA_937871845.1 uncultured bacterium | reverse complement strand
CTAAGTGGAATCACTGGCAAAAAGAAGCTTTTGCGGCAATTAGAGGAATCAAAAGATTTGATCACTATCTTAAACCTAGAAAATTTACTCTAATAACGGATAATGAATCAATAATGACCTTATTAAAACCAGCTAAGGCAATTAACTCAAATATGATAGATAGATGGGGAGTGTTTCTCCAACAATACGACTTTGTGATTAAACATAGGCCAGGAAAAGAATTATATTTTGAGGATGGATTATCTAGATCAACTAACTTCTTTGGAATAAATATCGAAGCTATTAATGTTAGTCAAAAAGAAAATCAGCTTATAACTTGCTTATTGAAGTTAGCTAGAGATAATAAAAGTAAATTAGATAAGGAGAATTATGATGAAGAAATAATTAAGGAAGCTAAAAAGCTAAATAATAAAATGAATTTTATAGAAGATAATGGTATATTATATCTATTAAGCGAAGATAAAGATGATACCTTAAGGAAACGGATAGTTATTCCAGATAGCTTACATCAAGAGATATTTAATCATTATCATTCTAATCCAAATGCAGGACATTTAGGAGCAGAAAAAGTTTATGATAAAATGAAAAAACATGTCTGGTTTCCAGATATGCATGCTAAAATAATTAAAATGAAATCAAATTGTGAGATCTGCATTCAAACTAGACAGTTTAGAGAGAGAAATGATAATCTACACCCAATAGTCACAACTAAACCTTTTGAGATAATTGAAATGGACCACTGTGGACCATTTCCAACTACGACAACTGGATATAAATATGTGCTAACTATAGTGGATCATTTCTCTAGAAAAAGATGGTTTATACCTACAATATCTACTTCAGCAGAAGAAGTAATAACAGCTTTATTTAGATATATAATTGGACCTTTTGAAATACCTCAAACAATATTAACTGACCAAGGATCAGCATTTACTAGCAAATTAGCTAAAGAAATATATAACTATACAGGAATTAATTGTACTTTTGCACAACCGAACCAACATGATACAATGGGTTCAGTTGAGAGAAGTAATAGAATAATGCAAGAAATTATAAAGAAATATGTTAACAAAAATAACCAGGAAGATTGGGATATATTTCTTCCTTTTGCAGCTTATGCAATAAATAAAGCTAAGAGTAGTTCTCATAACTTTACACCAGATTCATTAGTTTTTGGTAGAGACACACCTAATCCTTTTATTCTTAAAGAAGAGGAGGAAAGTCTAAATATTAACGAATATAAAGAAGAACTAACTACTAAAATAATTAAGGCACAAGAACTAGCTAATAAGTATCTTGAAGCTTATAGAGAAAAGATGATTAGAAATAATAAGGATAAGAAGGAAATACCAAAGTTTGTAGTAGGGTCAAAGGTTTACCTAGAGAAAACCCCAGAAGCAAGAATAAGAGGTTTAGCTAAAAAACTAGATAATAATACATTGGGACCTTTTGTCATAATTAAGATGGACGAACAAAAGGGAAATGCAACTCTACAAATAGCTCCCACGTGTACGAAAGTAGCTAAATTGAAATCATTATTCTTAGCTGATCAGAATATAAATGTTGAATATCTATTCAGATATCAAGAGAATAAGCCAAGAATATTACCCTCCAAACTTAACGAAATTATCTTGATCCAAGAGATAAAGGAGTTCCCAAATGATATCCGTAAAGAAAAAGAATATTACCCGGATGAGAAGAGTTACAATATAAAGAATATTGTCGGAAAGAGAGTTAGCATATATTGGTCAGCTGGACGAATGAAAGGATGGCATAAGGGCTTAGTTATTGGATATACGGCAGACCTAACAAATAGTCTAGTATACTATGATCAAAGAACTGATAATACTGATAAGTCAATTGATTATTATTCTCACAATCTATTCACTGGAAAAACAAGATGGAAAATTGTGGAAAAGATTTAGTTACAAAGAATATTTATTCCAAGCTAACAAGAACATATATCCACAAGGATTTCCTTACAGAATTATGCTTTATATCTTTTGTTAAAAAATTATTATTATTATTATATATATAAGGAGCTAAGAAGATTAGTTGAGTATATTAAACAACTATTATTATTTCTTATTAGGATCCTTCCATTCATCAACTTCTAGAACCTCTTCATCGTTCCCTCTATCACCCTCTTCTACATCAATCTCATCATCGTTATGTTGACTGTGTTCAGCTTCTTCACCTTTGGCATCATCATTATCAGGATTATCTTGGATAGCTTCGTTGTTAGTAATAACTGCACTTCCATCCCAATTAATAGATTGTTGGAAAGCTTGTCTTTCCCTAGCATATTCATCAGAAGGTTTTCCAAAATCATAAGTAGCTGGCTTCGGAACATCAATTATAAGTTTCGGACGTTTAGGAGGCGAACCAAATAGAGAAGGCACTTCAGGGAGTGGACCAATTTCAGGATCAGGGCTATCTCTAATAGATATTACTGTAGGATGAAGGCGTGAATCAACTTGGGCAATCAGTTCAGCTAAGGCTTCATAATTAATGTTGCTAAGATTGTATGGAAGCAAATCGATAAGAATTTGATAGATCTGACCAATAAATGCTTGCCTAGAAACAGCTAATCGAGTACGCTTAAAGATAGACTCTTCAGGTTCATATGGATTGCTAGACCTTTTACCTAAGGGTGATTTTGGAGTACCAGACCCTCGAGGGGAAACTGGAGCAGACTCAGCAGAGGCATTAGTAGAATTAACTAC
>CALMQQ010000030.1 GCA_937871845.1 uncultured bacterium | reverse complement strand
CCAGACGTATTCAATAATTCCGACCTCAATCACTTACAAATAAAAGCATTTGTGAACTTGAGTCCAAAAGCCAAAACTCTGGTGTCAAAAGTTATCGACAGCTTGGATCTCTCGGCAAGAGGATATTTCAGGATCTTAAAATTGTCGCGGACAATCGCTGACCTTGAAGGATCAGACAGCGTTAAGGAAACCCATATAGCTGAAGCAGTTTCGTATAGACTGTTGTCTTAGGTTATTGAATTTCGGGGTAACAATCGTTAAATTTTATATACGAATTCAGCTCTTCTAACCTCCAGATGTTTGCAGGATTACTGATATAGCTTACAAACAAGATTCCATTTAAATGATCAACTTCATGTTGAACTACATGTGAAAAATATCCGTTAGTCTTCAGTCTTTTTTTAGAGCCATCAGGAGAAATGTATTCGACTGTTACTTTCTTGGATCTCTCAACTGGTCCCCAAAGGTTGTCTTTTCCCACTCCAATACTCAAACAAGCCTCCCATTCTGTTGAATAATCAGAACTAGATTGCACAATTTTAGGATTTATGAGAACTTCCCATAGTTCTTCTCTCTCGAACTGTTTATCTGGGTGCTTTTCTTCTAGATCGACGCGTCTACATACGCAAATGCTTTTACTCACGCCGATTTGAGGAGATGCTAGACCTGCAGAGATATCCGCATTTTCCTCACAAGTATCTAAAAGGTCTTGTATAAGACTTTTTACTTCATCTGAGTGTACATCTATTACATCCGTTGTTTTAGTTGTTAGGATTGGGTTTCCAATCTGTAAGATATCTTTTACCATGACCAATTTTATCACAAATACCCTCCTACAAGGGATAATCAAAATAAAATATAAGAAAAAAATCACAATAAATTTGTATTGTCTTGTCTAGCATAAATATCGGTTTCTCGAATGTTAAAAGTCTTGGTTATAGAGGTGTTATAGATATCTGTCATTGGAAACCTCTTTCAGGCAAGACTAGAGGTGGTTTGGATTATTCTGCTGAACTGGGGTATGTTAAAAATATAGGCGCAGTATACGAAGGGTGTAGGGTTACTATAACGCTTATTTGATAGGTCTTTACTTGACAAAACTCTAGAAATTTAGCACACTCTAAACATATCCTAGTTTTCAAACCTGGGAAATCTCTAAGAAAGGAGGTAAATAAAAATGAACAAAGCAGATTTAGTAGCTAAAGTTGCCAGCAAAACTGGTCTAACTAAAAAAGCCGCTCAAGACGCAATGGAAGCTTTAATGGAAGCAGTTATGGTAGCAGTTTCAAAAGGTGATTCTGTTACTTTGACAGGTTTCGGTACATACAAGGCCTCTAAAAGAGCAGCAAGAAATGGAAGAAATCCACAAAGTGGACAGGTGATTAAAATCCCTGCAAGAACAGTTCCTGTATTCAGACCTGGTAAAGAATTTAAAGAAATGGTCAAATAATCTAAGAGTACAATTTTTTGAATTAAGTACAACCGCCTTCGTTTTCGAGGGCGGATTGTTTTCTTGACATCCCCACCCTAAGTGCTAATATCTCTTCTGGTATTTAATTATTAGATCACTATATTGACTGATATTATTTCTCTTTCAGCCTTACTACTCGCTATTTTTATTGGAATAATACGACCTAAGGTTAACATAGGGGTAGTCAGTATAGTTTTTGCATTAATTATTGGAATTTTGATTCTTGGTATAAAAGAGAAGGAAGTAACAAGTCTTTTTCCTTCTAATTTGTTTTTGATGCTAGTTGGAATCACGCTATTTTTCGGTATCGCATCAACTAATGGTTCACTCTCAAAACTTACCGATTCTTTAATCTCCCGAGTAGGTGGTAAAACAAAATTACTACCAATTTCAATCTTTGTTCTAACCTTTGTATTATCTGCAATAGGACCCGGAAATATCGCAGCTACTTTACTGATTGCACCAGTAGCAATGCAACTTTCTGCCAAGTCGAAAATAAGCCCATTGCTTATGGCTATAATGGTTGCCACTGGTGCCAACGCAGGTGCATTTTCCCCTGTTGCTCCGACTGGTGTTGTTAGCACAGGGTTAATACAGAAGATCGGCGTCATGGATATTGACTTGCCACTCAAAATATTTATTGGAACTGCAATAATTCAGTCATTAAGCGCCATGTTGGCATATGTTGCCTTCAAAGGATATCTTTCTAGTAAAAGTATAGATATAGTCCATAAAGTTGAGAAATTTACTAGAAAAGACAAAATTACAGTTTTTTCCATTTTATTGCTGGTCTTTTCTGTGATTGTACTAAAATTACCTATAACTGTGGTTGCATTCGGCTTGGCAATAGTATTATTGATATTTAATGTTGGAGATTCAGAGAAAACAATAAAACAAATTCCTTGGGATGCAATACTTCTTGTTACTGGAGTCACTGTTTTAATCGGTGTGATGGAGAAAGGAGGAGGACTTGACCTTGCGACTGATTTGATAGCGAAAATTGCTTCGGTGGACAATATAAACGGGATTCTTTCTATAACCACTGGAGTTATTTCAGCTTATTCAAGTTCAAGTGGAGTTGTCATGCCGGCATTTATTCCACTAATTCCATCAATCATAGAAAAAATTGGAGGCGGAAATATTACTGAGATGTTAATTGCAGTTAATGTCGGTTCACACATGGTTGACGTATCACCTTTGTCTACACTTGGAGCTATTTGTATAGCTACGGCTCAAATTGATCAAGTTGAAAAAGGTAAACTCTTTCGAAACTTAATGATATGGGGATTAGCAATGGCTGTTTTTGGATCCTTGGTCATATATGTTCTCCTCGATTTACTATAAGAATCTACTGGCTTAATATTTCGCTACTTGGATAGATAATTCTGCTGTATAATTACAGTGTTATGAAGATATTAGAACTCAATGTAAAAAACAAAAAAAGTGTTATCGATGAAGCGGTAGCAGTTTTTAAAAACGGTGGACTTGTTGTATATCCAACCGAAACCTGCTATGGCGCAGGAGTGATGGCTACGAATGAAAATGCGGTGAAAAAATTGTTGAAGTA
>CALMQQ010000029.1 GCA_937871845.1 uncultured bacterium | reverse complement strand
CTAGTTGAGCAACACAATCTGTTGTGTTTCGAAAGTAAGGGGCATGCTTTCTAATTTCCCTTGCGCAATAATGATTTTATTATGATTTGTCCGTACTGTCATCGCGTAGTAAGTAAAGTTGTCGACAAGAGAGACAATAACGAATCCGGTGTAACTAGGAGACGTAGAGAGTGCTTGAACTGTAAGAAACGTTTTACTACATATGAGCGTGTGGAAACAATCAGCTTAAATGTTCACAAAAGGAGTGGGAAAGTAGAAGAATTCGATCGAGAAAAACTCAAAAAAGGTATCATGAAGGCAGTCAAGAAGCGCGATCTTACAGAAAGTCAAATTGATGACTTACTTGATGACATTGAACTAAAACTTCTCAATCGTAAAACAACAATTGTAAAAAGTACTGAAATCGGACAGATGGTATTAACAAGATTAAAAAAGCTCGACACAATAGCATACTTATTGTTTGCTTCAGTTTATCGAGATTTCAATACCATTGAAGATTTCGAGCAAGCAATCAAAGAATTAAAAACTAAATAAATTTCATAAAAATTACTATGACTGTGAAAAATAAAACTCCCAAATTAACAGAAAACGCCAAGTTTATAGTAGAAAAGAGATATTTAAAAATTGATAAAAATGGAAAACCTTTAGAAACACATTCCCAAATGTTCGAAAGAGTCTCAAACTTCATATCTAGAGCCGAGTCAGATAATTCTGACAAAAAAGAAGGATACAAAAAACCCTCCAAGAAACAACTCGAGCAGATTATTGCCGATTTTTATGAAATACAGTCCAATCTGGAGTTTCTATCAGGTATGTCACTTTTAGACAGAGGGAAAGAAGACTTAGTAGCAGCATGTTATGTAATGCCAATCGAAGATAGTCTTGAATCAATTTATACAACTCTTGCCAATACTGTAGTTCTCCATCGGAGAGGTGCAGGAATCGGTTATGATTTTTCGACTATTAGACCTGAACATGAAGTTGTAACATCAACAGGTAGGGAGGCTAGCGGACCAATTTCGTTTATGCGATTGTACGATTTTTCATCAGAAGTTATTCTAAACCGTGGAGCAGTCAGACATGCTGGTCACATGGGGATTTTACGAATTGATCATCCGGAAATCGAGAAATTCATTTCTGCGAAAGAAGATTATTCTCAACTTACAAATTTCAATATTTCGATATCAATCACCGACGAATTTGTTAAGTCTTTAAACGATGGCAAAACATTTGATTTGAAATTCAAAAATCAAGTTTATAAAACCTTAAACCCACAAGCATTACTTACTAAAATCGCGGAAAGTATATATCGAAGTGGTGAACCTGGGTTCGTTTTTATTGACGAAATTAATAGATACAATCCCACGCCAAATGTGGGAAAAATGACTGCTACAAACCAGTGCGGTGAACAACCATTACTTCCGTATGAGGCATGTAATCTTGGCTCCATTGTCTTGAACAAATTCATAATTGATTCAAAAAAGAACCTGTCAATTCCTACCGAGGAGAAAATTGATTGGAAAAGAATAGAATTCGTGATAAATACTGCTATCAGATTCTTAGATAACACAATTACAGTTTCAAATCATTTACTTCCTGAAATTGAAAAGATTGTTAAATATGGAAACAGGAAGATTGGTTTAGGGGTTATGGGCTGGGCTGATATGCTTGTTGAATTAGGTGTGAAATACGATAGTGAAGAAGCTCTTGAACTAGCTGAAAAAGTGATGAAGTTTATTAAGAAAACAGGACATGAAGCATCTCAAAATTTAGGAGAAATCAGAGGAGATTTTGGAAATTTCAAAGGATCGAGATGGGATAAGAAAGGCTATAAGAACATGAGAAACTCTACAGTAACAACAATCGCACCAACTGGAACGACCAGCCTTGTATCGGATTGCAACGGTGGAATCGAACCATTCTTTGCGATGGCTTATGTTAGAAAGAATATGGAAACAGTCGGTGACTCGGAGCTAATTTATATGAACAAGTACTTAGAAAAAGCATTGAAAAAGGAATGGGTTTATTCAGATGAAATCATGCAAGAAGTTGCACGAAAGGGAAGTGTCAAAGATATTAAAGAAGTCCCTGATAAACTCAAGAAAATATTTGTCTCTGCAGGAGATATTACGCCAGAATGGCATATCAGGACTCAAGCAGCGTTCCAAAAACATACGGATAACGCCGTCACGAAAACAATAAACATGCCTGAAAGTGCTAAAGTAGAAGACATCATTGAGGCATTTAAATTAGCAGCTAGTCTTAAATTAAAAGGCTTTACTATCTATAGAGATAAGAGCCGTGATAAACAAGTATTAAATTTAAAATAATGGAAAAAATCACATTTGACTCATTAAAAATTAGTCCAGATAAACTATTAGACAAAATTAAGTTCGATTTGGAACAAGGAGTTACAATCGACACATCTAATGTAGAACATACAGAAATTACTAAGGTTTGGACAGATAGTGAGGGCTGGCAATTCGTAATTATCGGAATGTCTACCTTAAAGCCAGAGAACATCCTTAAAGCAGTTGAAATTCAATCAACTGGTCAAAGTAAATTATTTCTTAGAATGAAGATCCAAATTGACGAGGATTCTCCAAAACTTTCTTTCCAGAAGTTAGCATTGAAATTCGCTCAAATTGAAGAAATATCTCACTCAGATGCACAACAATTTATCGAAGCTTACTTGATTTCATCTTTCAATAGGACACTAACTGCTGAGCTCTTTGATGAACTTGCACACGATAAAAATTATTTTAATTGGTTAAGTTATTAGTCATCCTATGGATAAGTACAAAATATTAATTATTGGAGTTGTATACAACGACGAACAAAAGTTTTTAATTGCTTCACGTAGTAAAAAAGAAAAGATAATGCCTGGTGTGTATTCCTATCATGTTGGAGAGCTTCATTTTAATGAAAAAGAAAAATACGAAGCACTAGAAAAAAGCCTTCATCTAGAAGTAGAAGAAGAAACTGGAGCAAAAATTAAATATCCTAATTACTTAAGTTCTCATCAATTTGTAGATGATGAAAAGAACAAGGTGGTAGCTATAGCATTTCTATCCAAATACGAATCGGGAGAAATCAAAGCCTCAACAGAAGAAGTTGAAAAAGTGGCATGGAAATCTATCTCAGAAATTCGTGAATTAAAGACACTTCCGGTAGTACATGAAATATACGAGTCTGCATATAATTCACTACAGACTAAAAGTAAACTACATTTTATCTCGGTTGCAGGTATTGTACTAAATGACAAAAACGAATTTATGCTCGTTAAAGATAATACTTCCATGAAAGATGGC
>CALMQQ010000028.1 GCA_937871845.1 uncultured bacterium | reverse complement strand
TTTTGAGAAAGAAATTATTAATATCATATCAATGCTGGGAAGAAGTGGGAAATGAGAAAGGCGATTTCAAATTCTTAAAACTTGAGGGTTTAAATCTTTTAAAGGGGATCAGTAATGATTGGTATACCATCCTACGCTTACAATGTAGACTATGTCCTCGATGTGGAACTAAGCCTCGAGGATACATAATGAGTAGTAGACATATGGAAGAGGTTCATGGGATTGAAGTAGTCTCATGTATGGAAATATGGAAAGAAATAGAAAAATTTCACTTGTACCAGATTGACAAATTGAAGAATAAAAAGAAGAAGAAGTTTGGAGAACGTCTGAAAAGAAAAGTTTTCCAAGAGAAATGGGGAGAATTTCTCAAGGAAATAAGGGTGGATATGGAGGGAAAGTTCAATGAGTTTATCTCTGGTCGGATACATAAGACTCAGGAATGAGGAATTAGATGATGCACCGAAAAAAGAAATTGGAAACCCACAAAACAAAACAAAAAAAAACAAAAAGAGACGAAAACAAAAGACAAAGAAATAAGGATGAAAGAGAAAAAACAACAAAGAAAGAGGTAAAAAAAAACCAACAAAAAAAAACAAAACAAAAACAAACAAACAAAAAAACACAAAACAAAACAAATGGAGTTGAGATGTAATAATTGAACTGGAACTTTGGTATATGGACCGAAAGGGAAGAGGAATGAATTGAAGCACTCGAAATCTTTGAAGGATTTAGAGTGGATGAAGTCTCTATGCAATTCAAAGGACGAGTGGTTTGCGAAACTCTCTGAAAGGAGAGTGATTTGGATTATATGGAACTAGTGGAATATTGGCAGATTAAGCAGTAAATGGAAACTTTTGAAAAGATGGAAGGACTTGAACAAATGGAAGATTAGGAAAACTGGAGGAACTGAAGGAACTGAAGGACACGAAGTACTTGAAAAACATGGATTATATGGAGAGGATGCAAGAATGGTAAAACAGGAAGAATTTGAAATACAGAGAATAGATGGAAATTTGCAAGACCTGGAAAAAAGTAAAAATTGGATTAATTGGATAATGGAGAAAGTGGAGATAATTGTATAGTTGGATAATTGTATGAAAGGGAAACTTGTAGAATATGTATTCGGCGGGGTGCCGACGTATATGGTATATTATGTCTTGGAATATGCCCAATGTACGGTTGAAAAAAAAACAAAAAAAAAAAACAAAAAAAACGAAGACGAATTTAGGAGGCCTAACCTTCAAAAA
>CALMQQ010000027.1 GCA_937871845.1 uncultured bacterium | reverse complement strand
TTTAGATAATGTTAATACGTGATTAGTCGGATTATAGTTGTCACCTAGATGCTGATTTGTTAATGCGAGGCTAATATCAAAATTGTGATTATTAGAAATCTTCTCAACAGTTTGTGCACCGTTAAAGTTACTAATTGGAGTTTGTTTGAAATATTGACTAGTCCAAATCTTGAGTAAAATCTGCGCAACGATTCCCAGCGCTAGAGCAGGTAATGCAAAAATAATATAAAGTGGATCTATAAACATTTTGGTTAATAAAAAAAATTTATATGTAAATATTATAGCAAATATCACTCTCTCTAATGGTGCGAAATTGTAATCTTTGCTAGAATGTGATTTCTATTAATTATTTTCCTATGAAAAATTTAAATACAAATATTGTTTTAGTTATCTCTATAGTCCTAGGTATTGGATTGTTTGCAGGTTTAGTTTATTTCATAAAAGCAAACAAAACAGAAGAAGTTGTAGAACTACCTGTAGTTTTAGAGGAATTCTCAGATTTTCAATGTCCAGCTTGTGGAGCATACTATCCAGTAGTTGAGAAAGTCCGTTCTGAATTTAGCTCGGAGGAACTAGATTTTCAATATAAACATCTTCCACTAACCACAATTCATGAATATGCTTACACTTCTGCTGTAGCATCTGAAGCTGCCAGAGAACAGGGCAAATTCGAAGAATATTATAGAATTCTATTTGAGAATCAAGACAATCTTACAGATGAAGACTTATTAAATTATGCCCAAGAGTTAGACTTGGATATTGAAAAATTCAAAAGTGATTTACAGAACCCAGACATAATAGCAAGGGTGGAAAATGACAATAAAGAAGCAGAGGATAGAGGTTATGATTCTACTCCAACATTTGTATTAAATGGAAAAAGATTAACAATGTCAACAAATCCTGAGGAACAATTAAGAAATGCTATTCAGGAAAAAATTGATCAAGCAAAATCGCAACAACAAGCTACCGAATAATTATTATTTAAAATAATCTAATGCTACAAAATTTCGTTATCGTTGGAATCACTGGTGTAGGTAAAACATTCCTGGAACTTGAGCTACAAAACAAACATGGTTTTTATGCCTGGCCTAAATATACTGACAGAGAAGAATTGAGAAAAGAAGAAGAAGGGGCAACCAATATTGTTCCAATTCTCAAAGAAGAGTTTCAAACAATGTTGCCCGACTTTATATTTACCATGAAATATTTGAATAATAATTATGGTTGGAGGAGACAAGATTATGCACAAAATAGAGATAAAAATATAACTTTAGCGATTACTCTCGAGAATTTAGCAAATTTTATGGTGAAAGTCCCAGGATTTATGCCAATTATGTTACATGTTGAGCTTAGTAATTTCGGACTGATTGAGAATCGTGTACGTAGAAGAGATGGTTTTGAAAATATGACTCCAGAACAACAAAAATTTGTTAATGAAAAAATTCAAGAGAGACTGATATCGGCAAGATATGATCTTGAGAAGTTCCAGTTTTATCAAAACATAGTTAATAAATTTGGTGGGAAAATTTTTGTTATCAAAGACGACAATACTATATATAACGAGGTAATTCCATTCATCCTATCAAATAAAGAAAAACGCAATAAGGAATCTGTGATGTCTATTGCCAACAAATATCGTTAAACGATTAAAATGGTCGACGATTTATTTAATGTTTATATTTCACTAGTTGATGAGTACATATCTTTTCGTTCTATTTCGACGCTTGATGCCACCGATGAAATTAATAAAACAGTAGACTGGCTTGAAAAGCTTTTTGTTAGTAATCATTTTAAAGCGGAAATAATAAGAGGCTATGACAATCCAGTTATTATTTCGGAGTTCGTTGTTGACGAATCATTCCCAACCGTATTGATATATGGACATTATGATGTCCAACCAGCTTCAGAAGACGAATGGGGAACTAATCCATTTGTTGTGAGAAATGAAAAAGGCAGACTTTATGCAAGGGGAATCGTGGATAACAAAGGGCAAATGTTAGTTCATTTGGTTAGCGTGCTTGAGTTAATTAGAAAAAATAAGCTTAAGTATAATGTAAAATTTCTTATCGAAGGAAATGAAGAAACTGGTTCGCCAAATATTGGAAAACTGCTTGAAAAGCATAAACAAAAGTTAAGATCCGATTTAATTTTGATCTCTGACAGTGCACTTCTTAAAAATCATCCTACCATCGAGATGAGTCTGAGAGGTGTCTTCAATACCACTCTTACAATCAGAACTTCGAACAAAGACTTACATTCGGGTTTGTTTGGAGGTGCGGTACCTAACTCTGCTCAAATCGCAAGTGAATTTATTAGTAAGCTACGAAGTAGTGAAAGTTTAGTCAATATTGACGGTTTTTATGAAAATGTAATTAAACCAGATGAAAAATATCTTGAACTCACAAGAAAAATCCCTTTCAATGATGATGAATTTTCTGATTTAACTGGTACTAAAGCAGTATTATTAGAAAATGGCCACAATTTCTATTCACAAACAGGTTTAAGGCCAACAGTGGAGGTCACTGGCCTGGAATCTGGTTACACTGGTTCTGGATATAGGAATAGTATCCCTTCTCAAACAGTAATTAAATTTAATTTTAGGCTTGTTCCTTGTCAAAATCCAGAAGAGATTTTAGAGAAGTTTAAGATGTTTACAAGAAAGATGTTGCCCGAGTATGCAGATTTTGATTTTGCTAAACCAGAAAAAACAGAAGGCACTGTGAAGCCAATAATGTTAAACCCAGAAAATAAATTTACAAAAAAGGCTGTAAAATTGTTAGAACAAATACATAATAAAGATGTCTTGTATGACTTTAATGGGGCGACATTACCGATCGTCGTAGATTTTACAAATATTTTGAAAACAGACATGTTAATGGTTGCCCTAGCTAATGAAGATTGTAATATGCATGCTGTAGATGAAAATTTCGATTTACAAAGCTTAAGAAAAGCATTAGAGTTTAGTTATAAGTTCTTAAGTTCCTAAAATGAAATTAATCAGTTTTCTGTTGAATGTCGTTGTTTCCCCACTATTAGTCGTTGGTGGAATTTATTATTTTTATACAAAAGATGTCAGAGAAGCCGTCTTTCTTGCTTTACTTCTGACTACGGTATCAACTGTATTCCAATTTTTCTTCAAATTAATTAAAATATTATTTTCAACTCTGACTTTTAATTTCGGAGGAGCGTTAAAGAATCTGACACAAATCCTTACATCAATTGGGGTAGTGATTTTATATTGGTTAGCATATTATTTCTATTACGGAAGTAATTTTACTACCCAACTCTTTTAAAAATTAGCAAAAATCTTTTATACATTGTAATATATTCATAGTTATTATTATCTGCTCTTAAAATGGAAGACAAAAGAAAAATACTTGTAGTCGAAGACGAACCAGATGCATTGGAGATTTTTAAAGATATCCTGACAGAAGAAGGTTTTGAAGTTGATGGTGCAGAAGGTGGATTAATTGCTTTAGAGAGAATGATGAATGTTAGATATGACTTAGTGCTATTAGATATTGTTATGCCTGACAAAGATGGTATATCAATTTTAGAAGAGATTAAGAAATTTCCAGATAAGTATGGAGAAACAAAAGTTGTTATGTTAACAAACATAGGCGGAGATTTAGCTGTTGATAAAGCTATGAAGATTGGTGCTTCTGGTTATCTACTTAAATCAGAAACAGAACCTGATGATCTTGTAAGTGCTGTTAAACAATACTTAGAGATTCGTTCTTGACTTGACTATTTGAATCCAAACATAGTTTAATTCTCCTATAGTTTATAGATTTTTATGAAAACGTATTATACATCTGACTTACAAAAGGGTATGTCCTTAAGTGGAGAAACTTTTGCAGTTAAAGAAGTCCAATTAACAGAAACAAAAGCAAAGAAACCCTATTATAGGGTGACTTTGATTGATAAAACAGGTGCCATTTCTGGCAACATTTGGGGTGATAAATTTGCACAGGTTGAAAAATCATCACTAAAAGTAGGAAAAGTTGTCGTGATAGATGCCGTTGTTGAAGAATTCAAGGGCTCATTGATGCTCAATATCGATAGAGTAAACGGTGTGAGTGAGGCGGTACTTGACGAGTATGTCGAAGGTAGTGATTTCGATCTTGATGAATTAATGAAAATTTTGGAAAAATATGTTGATGAGGTTTCTGATACTAAAATCAAGAAATATTTACAATCATTATTTAAAGAGGAAGAATTCCGCTCAAAATACAAAATTCACCCAGCAGCAGAATACGTTCATCATTCTTTCAGGGGTGGATTGTTAGAGCATGTGGTCGAAATGTTGGAGCTTTCGAGTTCTATTAGTAAATACTATCCCGAAGCAAACATGGACATTGTGACAATGGGCATAATTCTTCACGATGTTGGTAAACTTGATGAGCTTTCTGTT
>CALMQQ010000026.1 GCA_937871845.1 uncultured bacterium | reverse complement strand
TCGAGAAATAATCATCAACATTAGCATTATTATTACACTGCTAGCCGGAATTCTCCTCGCAACATTATTCGGAATTAAATCAAGTTTTATACTAGGGATTATTATTTCTCTAGGGTATCTATTGATTTAGACTTTTCAGTGCTTCTTTCACTACTTCATGCTCGCTCCATGGATACTCAACCTGATCGGCTCCAAATGCAAGACTTTCTTCGTGAGCCTTTCCCGTTAAATATACAATATCGCCTTTATCAGCAATTCTTATCGCCAACGAAATCGCATCTTTTCTACTTGTAACATCATCCGCATCGAAAGCAAAGAACGGCGCATAATCCCCCTTAGCTATTTTAGTTATTTCGGATTTAATATCTTCTAATTTTTCGATTTTATAATTTTCCGAATCTTTAAATCTTTTCGCAAGCTTACCTTTTGATTGCTCAGCATATTTCAGTATTTCATTGTTAATGTCAAAAAGTTTCTCGTCTCTTGGATCTTCTGCTGTTAAAATAGTTATATCTGAAAGTCTTGCTGATACTTCTCCCATCTTTCGCCTTTCTTTGTCCCTCATCCCAGCACAACCGAACACAGTAATTATCTCTTGATCTGTTTTTTTAATCTCTTTTAAACTTTTTAGTGCGCTTTCGAGAGAATTAGGTGTATGAGCAAAGTCGATGATGACTGTAAAAGGTTCTGTTTGGATTACTTCCATTCGACCCTTTGGGGGGCTAAATGTTTTAAGATGCTCTGAAATGTTCTCCAAACTAACAAATTCCTTCAACAACAATATTGCTCCAAGAGAATTTTCAAGATTGTATTTTCCAATTATTGGTAATTCAAATTTTTCTCCAAGAAAATTAAACTTCAATCCTTTCACTGAATACTCAACTTCATCAACCTTACCTTTATCTACCTCTTCAACCTTAATATTTAATTTTTCTCGTGAAATCTGGTCTTTTAGCCAATTGTATGACTTCTCGTCCTCTTTATTTATAACTAGTGTAGATTTTGGCTTTAATTTCATCACCAACTCAAACTTTGCTTTTGCATAATTTTCCCAAGTTCCATGATAATCAAGATGATCGCTTTTTATGTTTGTGATAATGCCACCATCGAAGCCAACACCCCAGAGACGGTTTTGCTGCAGTCCGTTGGACGTGGACTCTAGAACAACATGAGAGACGCCTTCTTCCACCATTTGACGAAGATATTTAGGCACCATCCAAGGATCCGGCGTAGTTACGTGTAGACCAGTATCTAAATCTTTATCTCCAATTTTCGCCCCTGTAGTTGAGATGTATCCAACATTTAGACCTGAATTCTTCAGAACGTGATACAACATCATTGTTGTTGTGGTTTTGCCGTCTGTACCTGTTACGCCTAATACTTTCAAATCTTTCGCGGGAAAGTCGTATTTATAATTTGCGTAAATAGATTGAAATAGGTGGTAGATGTTTTTAGCTTTTTGAATTGGATGCGTTTGTTGCATTTCGTATACGTTTTTTTTGATTTTTTTGAATAATACTCTCTAGTTTCTTTCGAGCGCGATGTAATTTTGTTCCTACATTAGTTTCGCTCATATTTAATAAGTCTGCAATTTCTTTATTTGATAACTCTTCAAAAAATTTGTAATAAACCAAGTATTGTTCTTCCTCTTGTAAATCACGAATAGCGTTATATAACTCAACCTCTTCTTCATCTGCTTCAGCTTCTACATCGACACCAGGTATATTTGATTCGACGAAATTCACAATATCTTCTAGTGATTTCTCTCCTTTGTGTTTGTCGTTTTTTCGATAGAAGTCGATTATGTGATTTCTGGCGATCTTGAAAATCCAAGCAGAGACAGTAATACCTTGCCATTGGAAATCAGAAATAGATAATAAAACCTTTTCAAAAATTTCAGATGTAAGATCTTCGGCAGTTGTAACATTTGTAACTCTTTTCGTCACAAATGCTAAAACTTTCGAATAATGTGTTTCGTAAATTTTTTCGAAATCCTTTTTACTCAGCTCCTTTTTGGCAAAGAATTTCTTTTGTCTTTTAATCGATATTAGCTTTTTAATAGGTTTTTTCTAACAAACGATAATAGGAGAATTATTATACATTAATGGCAGAATTTGAGAGATTTGTTTTGATTCGGTTTATCATTGATTTAGGAAAGCTGTATTTAAGAAACGAATAAGCTATTGACTTCAAAGCAAATTGTTCGAGTACTGCTACCGAGAATAATGCACCCGAGATGTTCTCTGAAATTGAAATCCACATCTTTCTGGGTAGAATAACTTTTTCTTTTTTATACTCAATCTTTAATTTTCCATCGGATAATGATTTAACCTTCAAATCAGCATTCTTCTGACCATAACTAAAGAAATATTCATCTTCTAGATCGATTTTCGACCGTATTTTTTCAATTAACTTTTCTTTAATGATTATTTTTCCTTCAGTAGAGTTAATTTGTGTTAATAATCTATTCGTCAGAAGTGAGTTTTCATCATAGTTCAACACTACCAGATAATGAGGGTGTACAAACTTTGACCAATAATCTACTGTTGCTTTTTTACTAGTATCAGCATTGATTATCAATCCTTGTGGATTTGACTTGTTTCTAATTAATGCTATTAAGGCTGAAAATAGGAGGTTAATCCATTCCACACTTGATCTTTGCTTATCTTCATATCCTAAAACGTTTAAGGGGATGGATAAATCCCACCAAATATCTGCGACATTTCTTCTCACATTCATCTTTTCTCTTAAAACTGTGTAAAGGATTTCTTTCACAATGTCAGATCCACCGATACCTAGAATGACAATCAGTTTTATTTTATGTTTTCTAATCGCCCAACTAGACAATATAGATAAACTCCATTTTAATAATTGTCGAAACATAGAATTCCCTTTCATTTATAAAGCTCTCTCAATTTTAGCACCTAATGAAGAATAAACCCCAACTAAATCAGGATAACGTCGTAATAGTGAATCACTTCTATCCTCTAAAACTGTCTCACCTTCTGCGCTTAATGACGCAAGAAATAATGCCATTGTAGCTTGGATAATATTCGGTGCGAATATTTTTGCAGATTTGAAATTAGTTGGTCCAAATGTAAGGACTCTGTTTGGATCTGCCATAACTACTTTTGCTTTTAATTTCACAAGTTCTTCTATCCAGAACATACCGTATTCTTGGAAACTGTTATGCATAATCATGCTTCCTTTCGCTTTAAGAGCCATCACAATCATAATCTGCATAAAATCAATTGGGAGTCCAGGCCAAGGCATTGCAAAAATCTCATAAATGTCACCTCTCACAGTTGTCTCGCATACTAATTTTTGGGTTTTTCCAACAAATAAGTCGTTTCCTTTTGTATCAACTTGCACCCGAACTTTCTGAATTGCCTGAATCATGTACTGCATGTGTTCTGGAATCGCATCTTTTATGGTAATTTCTCCACCTGTTAAGGCTGCAGCTGCGATATATGCACCAATATCTAGATGGTCAGGAATTACTGTCCATTCTGTGCCTTTTAATTTGTCTACACCTTCAATAATCAAT
>CALMQQ010000025.1 GCA_937871845.1 uncultured bacterium | reverse complement strand
AATATAATATCCCCATATAGGGGATAATTATGAAACAAGATAAAAGATTTAAAACAACTCCAAAAGACAAGGCCCTCCATAGGATTAAAATCATCCAAGGCCATTTGTCAGCGATAGAGGAAATGATTAACAACGACAAATACTGTGTCGATATTGTGCATCAATCTAGAGCTGTGCAAAAAGCATTAAAGCAGCTTGATTTGCTACTTATCGAGAACCATCTTAAAACATGCGTCGTACACCAAATCCATAACCACGAAGAAATACGAACCACAGAAGAGTTATTAAAATTATTTGAATATAAATAAAAATGAAAAAAAATAAAAACGCTAAAACAATTTATGTGGAAGGAATGCATTGTGCATCATGCGAGTTACTCATCGAAAAAACACTTGAAGAATATCCGGGTGTCAAACAAGTTGATGCTTCATTGGAAAAGGGTCAGGTGAAAATCGTATCCGACAAAAGTGATTCTGTAGATATTGAAAAACTAAATAAGGAATTTAAAGAAGCTGGTTATAAATTCAGTAATAAGCAATTTCCCAAGGAAAGCTATAAGTTAATTGAATTGACTGATGCCGGGATCGAGATAAACAGAGATAAATTTTATGAATATTTAAAAATATTTGGAATTCTCGTCTTTGTGTTGGTTCTTGTTATGTTAATCAATAATTCCAATATTGGCAGATATGCAGGTGTGAATGTAAATTCATCTCTACCTGCATTCTTGGTCCTTGGTATTGTCGCTGGCTTATCTAGTTGCGCTGCTTTGGTTGGAGGATTATTACTGGTCATGACTAAGCAATGGAATGATTTATACATTACTGACAAAACAAATAAACTCAAATTTCAACCTCATATCTTATTCCACACTGGACGGTTAGTAGGTTACTTCGTTTTTGGAGGACTATTGGGATTACTTGGCCAGGTAGTTTCAATAGGAAGTGGAACATCTTTTGCAATTGTCATCATTGCGGTTTCTGTCGTTATGTTGGTTCTGGCATTGCAAATGATCGGAGTCAAACAGTTGCAAAACCTTCAGGTAAAAACTCCAAAAGTAATTAGTAAATTTATTACAAACGAATCGAATTTTTCAGGGAAATATGCCCCATTTATTCTTGGTGCATTGACGTTTCTACTTCCATGCGGATTTACATTGATTGCACAAGCCGCTGCTCTAGCTTCTTCAGGGTTTCTCAAAGGTGGTTTGATTATGTTGCTATTTGCTATCGGAACATTACCAATATTAGGTGGGATTAGTTTGACTGGAGTTAAATTCAACACAAAGCCGAAACTCACCTCGATGTTTAATAAAACGGCAGGAATTTTAATTGTCGTTTTCGCGATTTATACAATAAACAGTCAACTAAATGTTCTAGGCTTGAAAAGCTTAAGCGATTTGGAACTCAGAAGTAATAATACCGCCACGGAAAAAGTTGATCAAGAAGTTTCCGACAATCCCGTGATTGATGAAAATGCACAGAAATTAATTATTGTTGCAGATGATTTTTCTTATATACCACAAGGCTCAATGACAATAGAAGCCGATAAACCAACAGTGTTAGCGGTAAACAATAAAGGTGTACAAGGTTGTGGAAGATTTATGGCAGCCAGAGGATTAATCGATAATTTTGTAGAGTTGGACGATGGTTGGAACTATGTTGAATTAACTCCAAAGAAAGGCGTTTATAAACTGACATGTACCATGGGCATGGTACGTCCTGTGACAATCACGGTTATTTAATTATTAACAACTCATTAGAATGAAAAAAACATTTGATGTTATTGGCGTACATTGTGCTTCATGCAAATCTCTGATTGAAAGAAATGTTAACAAGCTGGATGGAATTAATATGGTGAATGTTAACTTTGCGGCAGCCAAAATGATGGTCGATTATGATGAAAAGAAAGTCACTCTTGAAGAAATTGCTAAAGCGGTAGCGAGTGCTGGCACTTACAAATTGGTGAAGAATGATGACGAGGTTGTTCTTGCGAGCCCGGGAGAAATTAATAAATCTTCTCACATGAAAGAAATCGCAAAACCAGCACATGGTGAAACTGGCCACAATCACGCAGAAATGCTTAGAGCTGATGAGTATAAGTTGCTGAAGAAAAAAACAATACTTGTGGGCCTCGCGAATATTCCGTTCCTGTTCGTGATGATAAATATGCTTTTCAATAAAAGCGAAGAGATGATGAGCTATCTAGGAATGATTAAACTAGAAAATTTTGGAATGTCTTTGAATCTTGATTGGGTTGTACAATTTCTCATTGCAACATTCATACTTTTCTGGGGAGGGAGTCAGTTTTTCAAGAGTGCGTGGACTGCATTGAAAAATAAAACAGCTAACATGGATACGCTTATCGCTCTGGGTACGTTCGTGGCATGGTTGTTCTCAGCGGTTGTGACATTTATTCCTCAAATATTCACAGATATCAAGGCAGAACCATTCTATGAGGCAGTAGGTTTTATAATATTTTTTGTGTTGTTGGGAAGGTTACTCGAAGCAAAAGCAAAAGGCAGCGCAAATCAGGCTGTTAAGAAATTAATGGAAATCCAAGCAAAAGATGCCTCAGTTATTCGTGATGGAGTAGAGGTGAAGGTTCCTATTAATGAAGTTGTAATTGGAGATATAGTAGTCGTAAGACCAGGAGAGAAGATTCCAGTTGATGGGGTTATTACCCATGGCACTAGTACGATTGACGAATCTATGGTCACTGGAGAATCCATGCCGGTGGAGAAGTCTACAGGAGACAGTGTAATTGGTGCAACCATAAATAAATCTTCTAGCTTTCAATTTCGAGCGGAAAAAGTGGGCAAAGATACTTTACTCTCTCAAATCATTAAATTAGTTGAGGATGCCCAAATGAGTTCAGCTCCGATTCAGAAATTGGCAGACAAAATTTCTGCAATTTTCGTACCGATGATAGTAGTTATTTCAATTATGGTGGCCATATTTTGGTTGTTAATTGCACCGGAGTTGGGAATAGTTGGAGACATCTCTAGTGTTCAGTTAGCCATATATATCTTCGCAACAATTTTAATAATTGCTTGTCCATGTGCTTTGGGATTAGCTACACCAATCGCGGTGATGGTTGCTACCGGAAAAGCTGCAACCAAAGGAATATTAATCAAAGACGCAGAGGCATTCGAACTAGCATCCAAAGTCGACACAATTGTTTTTGATAAAACTGGTACTCTTACAAAAGGTGAGGTTGAAGTTGTCGAAATTGTTATAGTAGAGAATTTTAAAAACAAAAACAATCTACTGGATAGTTTGAGAATGGATGAATGGAACGAAGATACTTTGATCACGTTATCTGCGGCACTGGAATATAATTCGGAGCATCCCTTATCCGAAGCCATAGTAAAATTTGCCAATGATAAGAAATTAGATTTCGCTAAAATCAAAATCGACTCATTTGAAAATCATGAAGGCAAAGGGGTAGCAGGAATTATGAAAGGGAAAGAAATTGTTATAGGAAACGAAAAGTTAATGGATAAATTTAAAATTGACTCTATAAAAGATGCGAATTCAGATTTAAAGGATAAGTTGGAGAAGTACAGAAATGAAGGCAAAACTATCGTTTCGATCGCTTATGGCAAGGAAATTATTGGATATTTTGCACTAGCAGATGCATTGAAGCCTGAAGCGAAACAGTTAATCAGCCAAATAAAAGAGAGAGGAATTCGAGTAATAATGCTATCTGGCGACAATGAACAAACTGCTAAGGCGATTGCAGAAAAGTTAGGAATTGATGATGTAATTGCGAACGTTTTGCCACACGAGAAGTCTGAAGTAATACAGAGACTGAAAAATGAAGAAGACGGTAAGATAATCGCTATGGTTGGTGATGGGATTAAAGATGCTCCTGCACTAACTTTGGCAGATGTAGGCATCTCTATGGGTACTGGCACAGATATTGCTATTGAATCAGGGGATATCGTGATTGTCGGAGGAAAAATCGAAAAAGTGCTCGAAGTCCTGGATATTTCGTCAAAAACACTCAAGATTATCAGGGAAAATCTAATCTGGGCATTTGGATACAATATTATTGCCATTCCGATCGCAGGTGGATTGTTATATCCATTTATAGGGCTTTTACTTTCTCCAGTAATCGCTAGCGTTGCTATGGCTTTCAGTTCTATCTCTGTTGTGTTAAACAGTTTAAGATTGAGGTCCGCATAGGAATAATTGTCTACACATATTTTAACTTTCATTAATTATCCAAATTCAATTTTGCGATGACATTAATTTGTGTGTAAACTTTGTTAATTATTCTACTCATGTGAAAAAGTATCTGAAACAAAACCTTCGAACAATTTTATACATTTTAGTTCCACTATTAATAATCTCAATTTTCTCAACTTATGTTGTAGCATCAGCAGAGAAACACAATAATCCACTTTGGGCAGACCCTGGTAATGCGCTTTGGTGGTGGTTAATCACAATTTCGACGATAGGGTATGGCGACATGGTTCCTACAACTTACATTGGCAGATTTTTTGGTTCCTTTGTCGTGCTTTCCGGAGTAGTGTTTTTCGGAACAGTTGTATCGGAATTAGGAATCCTTTTAAAGGTTTCATCTCAAAAAGAACACCTAGGATTGAAAAATATAAAGGATAAAGATCATATTGTTATACTCGGAGACAATCCACTATTAAGCAGTTTGATATCAAATATTAGGAAGATAGATGAACATAAAAAAATAACTGTTGTTACTCATCATTTGGAATCAAGACCATATGAAGACATTTCTTTTGTAAAAGTGATCCTAGATATCATGAAACCCTTGTGAGGGCAAATGTGAAAGATGCTTCTCTAGCGATTATCCTTGCGGATGATCAGATAAATAATCCCGATGCCTATAGCATAATAATCGGAAATGAACTGGAGAAGATGAACCCCTTACTAATTAAGATTGCAGAAATTACGGATGAAAGATGGAAAAGTATTTTACAGATTCGGGAATTGATGTTTTTGTTACTGAGAAGAAATTCTTAAAGAGTATACACAGCAAGGCGAACAACCAAGTTTCTGAAATTCTCGAAAAAGTTATGAAAACTAATAAGTAGGCAATTAATCTGTTTTCGGTAATGTTATCACGAATATTGTACCCATAGGTTTATTCTCCTGGATTTTAATCTCCCCATTATGTAGGTTGATTATTTCCTTTGTG
>CALMQQ010000024.1 GCA_937871845.1 uncultured bacterium | reverse complement strand
GCTTGTGCATTATTAAAGTTTTCATCCATCAATTTCTCATGTGAGACAGAACTATAGATTGATTGTCCAGGAGCTGCTATATCAACACGGCCTAATCCATAATCAGAGAAATCCGCCAAACTATCGTTTTGGTCTGTTGCAGCTACGCAAATAATATTCGCCGAGTCGTAGTCACAAGGATATCCACTCAAGGTGTTATGATCCCTATTTGAATTTCCAGCCGATGCAACGAATAATCCAGGGTATGCCTCTATAGCCTGTTTCATTGCATAGTCATACGAAGGACCTCCAAAACTAGCATTAATAACTTTTGCACCATTGTATTTGGCAAAATTAATAGATTTGACTATTCCTATAGATGTTAATTCTGTCTTTATTGCCATAATTTTGGCATTTGGTGCAACCCCCACTATTCCATAGTTGTTATTCTTGGCGGCAGCAATAGTACCTGCAATATGTGTTCCGTGTGAAGAATTAGTAGGCAATGGAATTTTATCGTTGTCTTCGAAATCATAACCATACATACATCCACCTAATGTTTGATTGTTTTCATTTTTACAATTCTGTCCATTCCACATATTTGCCTTTAAGTCAGGGTGGTTATAGGCAACACCCGTATCTATAACTGCGACAATAATTTCACCATTTATCCCTTCATTCACTGCCCAAGCCTCAGGCGCATCGATATCGGCATCCGCTACAGACGGACTCCCCTCTATCACTTGACCAGAATTGTGTAAACCCCAAAGCTTGTCTTTATCGGGATCGTTTGTATTTATTGAAGCATACCTGTAGATATAGTTAGGCTGAACGAATTCAACATTCTCATCTAATTTCATTTCGTTAATAATTTCATCAACATTTCTATCAGTTCTAAAGAGTTGCACATTTGAGGATAAATCAGCGTCAACATCTCTAACTTCATGCTTATTCATAAACATCCACAGCTTAGGAGCAACCAAGGAAGATTGTAGATTGATTTTTTCCTTTTTATATTTAACAATAAATTCTCCAGGTACAACATTTAGGTCTGTATCCTCCGAAATAGATTCTGTTGGAGCTTTTGCATTAACATCGTCAATACCTGCACTATAATTCCCAGGTGAGAAATCTCTAAATATAAAATAAGTCGCTACACCTACTACTATTAGGAGGAATAGCCCTAGGGAGAACATTATTCGAACTGCTGTTTTCATAAAAGTTTATTAATATTATTAACCTATAAATGTATCTTAAAATTAAGGTTATGACAATTAATACTATCAAGATAACCATAGGTTTTTTTAATTTATTGGTATGTTAAAATTGATCTATGAAGATACTATCAATCGATCACGGAAACAAAAGACTTGGCATTGCTATCTCTGACGAGCTTGGAATTTCTGCCCAAGCATTACCCACTATCCAGGTGAATAACGAAGATTTCGCAATTAAACAAATCGTTAAATTATTAGACGAACACAAGTGTGACACAGTTTTGATAGGAGTTCCTATTGGGTTTGAAGGAAAAGATTCTAGCCAGACCAAAATAGTTAGAGGATTTATTAATAAACTGAAGTCTCAAATTCACTCACCAATTATAGAATGGGACGAAACATACTCCTCAAAAATTGCATCTAGGAACATCAAGGGGAAGAAAAAACGAAACATTGACAGCGAATCAGCCAAGGTAATACTGCTAGAGTACCTAAGTTCCCAATCTTCAGATTGACCACATAATCCACAACCGATACAATAACTCATCTCTTAATAAAACAACTATGTCAAAAATCATAATATTTTTACTTTTGCTTTTATCTTTAGGGGTAATAGGAGGAATCCTAGGTTTTTCTTATTACAAAAGCACCTTGGATAATAGCTTAGGTTTGGAAGAAGATAAAATTTTCACTATCAAAGCTGGGGATAGTGTTGAAAAGATCTTAGATAACCTTGAGAAGGAAGGCATCCTGAAAAATAAACAATTATTTTTAATTTATCTCAAGCTTAACTCGGAAGAAGCTGCGAATTTCAAAGCAGGTAAATTTATTATAGAAAAAGACTCAAATCTACTTGAGCTTACAAAAACTTTCCAAGATGCCTCCACCAACAGAGATGATATTGCGGTATTAATTCAAGAAGGGCTTCGTTACGACGAAATCGCAGATATACTAAAAGAAGCCTACACCGAAGTTCCAGAGAGTAAATTTCTTGCATCGGAGTATATTTCAATTTCGGAGAATCCAGATGATTACAAATTCACGCAAAATGTTGCGACTTTCCTAGCCGACTACAAACCTGCCAATAAAAATCTTGAAGGCTTCTTATACCCAGAAACATATTATTTCTCTAAAACAGCAACTGCACAAGATGTAATTGAAAAGCAGATTTTAACCCTCTCGGAGAAAATTTCCACAGATGATTACAAAGAAATTGATAATAATGATTACACATTTTACGAACACCTTGTAATTGCAAGCATGATTGAGAGAGAAGCATTTTCTTCGGACGAAAAAGCCGACATTGCAGATGTAATTTTCAAAAGATTAGAAAATGGGATTCAAGGAGTAAAGTTGTTACAAATTGATGCAACTTTGCTCTACCAAGCAAAAGATTGGAAAGCAAACCCCTTTTTAATAAAAGATGTAGATGGACCATACAATACATACAAAAGGACAGGTTTACCACCAACCCCAATTTCAAATCCTGGTATTGACTCGCTTCTTGCCTCACTATATCCTAATAGTAATAATTACTATTTCTATCTTCACGATTCTGATGGAAATATTCATTTCGCAGAAGACTCATCAGAGCATAACGCTAACGTGAGGAAATACATAAATAATTAATGAAACTTAAGAAAAAGCTTGGAAAACTGAAATTTGAATTAAATTTGACACGATTTCAGGTTTTTGGCGTTATCACCTGGATTTTTTTAATTCTGGTTTTACCTATTTCAATAGATTTGTATTCAAAATATAACGCTACAGAAGCCAATGGTTCTACACAAACTCAGAACAGAGTTGCTGGAGCAGCAACAGAAAGTGATAATCCATTCACATATACAGTTAATCTAGAAGACAAAAAAGAACTCGTATCTACCCTCACCATGGTTTTTGGTGGTATTTCTACTGTGATAGCTTTGGTCAGCCTCGTTTTATTATTCAAAGAGAATAAAAAAGAACGCACAGGTGTATTTATCAACTAGGAAAATTCATTATTATATTGAGGCAACCGTTAGCTCCGTAGAGCCGATGGGTTCGTTTACCTTGGTAAGGTTTGGGAAGCGTCATCTCGCGAAACCTCCTTCTGAATGTTTATTACAAGAAGGACAGAAAGTAGAAGTCACTATAGATCCGTACAAGAATACACTCATTAATATTGCGTCAGTAACATGTACAAGGTGTCCGTTAAAAGGGAATGCGTGTAGATATGGGATTGAGGGTTATAAAAGTAAACCTCTATGAATCTACCGTAACTTCAGCCTCCGATTGACCATTTGACACTGATGATGTATTATCGCAATTAATAATTAACTCTAAATAATAATGGGAGAAGATATCTATACAGTATGTTCTATAAAATTTAACCCAAATACTAGGCGAAATGATGTTGAATTTGAGGGTGGATTCACCTCGGACACAGCAGAAGGTTGTACGCTTAATCCAGGAGAGCAAGTGGGAGTACCTATTCAAATCGATGTGCGAACAGTATTATTTAAATCTGCTGCTGAAGCATGTCAGTCATGCCCTGTTTTTGATGAATGTGGGAGAGGCTTGATAGGCTCTTATCCAGAAACTGTATAATTTAAAGATCTTAATCAGTTAATATAATTACCTTTGTTAAATTAATACTATGGCTTTCGAATTTCAGACAGTAACTGCAGTGATGAGAACTCCATCGAATACGCAAGTTCAAATATTGGAAGGTTATTCAGGTGCCACTACGCCAGACGGCTGTATCATGGAAGAGGGAAAAATTTTAAAGGTCAAGTCCCCAATAAAGCACGTACTTGTTCAATTCGCCTCAGCAGCATGTAAAAACTGTCCATTATTGGATGATTATACAGTAGGAAGTGTTCTCAGATAACTAACATAGTAAGTGCATCTTTTTAGATAGAAAATCGATTTCCCCTTTTCATTTGTAGTCTACTATTTATTTGCTTCTTTCGATAGAAATACTAAATTAAATTTTTTACTAAGAAAGAATTCACGGATTCACGATAACCTTCCCAGGATAATCAACTTCCCCAATACTCATTTCGTATATCAACTTGGGAAAATCTTCTAAGCTGACTTCAAGCGAAACCATCTTTTGAACAGGGAATGCCTCTGGGTATTCGGTTTTAAGTTTGAAAGCTTCCAGAAAATCATCTCTTCCACATCCATAAGCACCGGCAAGATAAAGTATTTTATTTTCAAATTGTATCTTTTGAAAATCCTCATTTCTTCTAATTGAATCAATGTTGATTTCTGAATTTAGATAGGTGTCTGCTTTCTTGGTTCCACCATAAAGAAATACGACTCCCTCCTCTTTAACCATTTGATGTGCCA
>CALMQQ010000023.1 GCA_937871845.1 uncultured bacterium | reverse complement strand
AAACAACCAAAGTCGGAAAGAGGATTGGAGCAAGTAAAGCATAGAAGAGGCAAAGTGTAATTGTTGTGTAAACCTGGATTTTCTTATTCATCTGATAATTGTTGTTATAAAAGTCTTTTTTTGTCGATTACTTGGTATCAGTCAAAATGGTCTAACTATGATAATACATTCTCACTTTTTAGGGTAGTGAAAACAAGTGTATTAAAATAAATAATACACTTGAGACAGTTTGTATCTCTTAGTTTCAGTTTGAAATTCTTAGCCGGCTTTTCAGATATCTCTTGGATTAAGTTTGATAGAGTTCTGGTTTTAACCATTCATATTGTTTCTTGTTGTAAGCATATTTTTCAAAGTTGAATTTCGTCAATTTTGGATCTGGTTTCGAACGTAAGTATTGTTCGATAAATTCTTTACTCAAATTTTCGTCAACATTCTCTGCCAGTTCAAAAAAGTTTTCATTAAGTAATGTTATTCGTGAGTCAATTTGGGGAATATCATTATCAGTGGATTTATTTATCAATGAGAGTTTTAGGTAGGGTTTCTGTTTAAAAGATTGGATTTCTATGTAATTAACCGAACTGTTGTATCGATTACTACTTGTAGCAATCAGCCCGAAAATGTTGTCTTCGTAACTCGTCCAGACACGGATAACATCATTATGATTGATCTCGTTACCAAATATCTTCACACCTGCTGACAAATCCTCTTTCACTTTTGACATTAACAAAGAAATATCTGGCTTTGAAATTATTTTATTGTTTGAGCTTTGAAGATCCATCATTGAGGTGAGGGAAGAAGTATAGTGAAGTCTTCTTTGTTCAACCTATATCTTTGGTAAGGCTTACCATCTACAATATTAGTACTTAAGTTCTCCGAGAGATACTGACGAGTAGCGGGTAACTCACCATCAGAGAAATCTAAGATAATTATTGAGTTTTGATCTTTAAACTCTTTGGAAAGAGTTACGAGATACTTACTGTTAGTAATTCTAAGCGGAGGTTCATTGGATGAGAAGTCAACGAACTTGGGATAATCGAAATATAATTTACCTTTTAGATTTGCAGTACCGTATGCAAAAACTTCAGCATTTTCTTCATAAACGACAGGGTTCCCAATAATGCTTTTAATTAATTCTTGAATTCTACAAAATTCATTTCCCGGGCAGTCTTTCCAATGAGTAGGAACCATATAATATGGACCACCAGGTCTATCGTGTGGCTGTTTATTTAAATATTTCTCACTACCTCCAATCTCGGGATCGAGCACAATATTAATAACCTTGTCTAATTCAAACTTCTCAATTAGTTTAGTGCCGGCAAGGATTTCTTTGACTGTTAATTCGCTAACAAGTGTTTTTTCGCGATAAATTTTGTAGAGGTCTGTGAGTTTATTCGGATCAAGCAATGTCTCAGAAGTTAGTGCTCTATTTAATACGGCTTCAATCACAATTTGTTGTCTACGTGCTCGACCAAAATCTGAGGTAAGTTGTCTGACTCGAACGTATTTTAAGGCATCTTCACTACTCAGAAATATTTTGCCTTTCTTGAAATAAACATTTTCCCAACCGTAATCATTGAAAGGGTATACATCCCAAACATCTGCTGGATTATCCACGAAAATACCGACTTCACCTGTTTCTGGGTTAGTTTCTCCGACTGTTTCTATTGCCTCCACAAAACTGTCCAATGTAACGAAGATATGGTACTGGATTGGGATTCCTGTTACAGAGGTGACTGTATCTTTCAATTCTTCAATTCCACGACCAGGGCAGTTTGCATTTTCAGTTTTATCATAAATCCAGTGTATGCTACCGCTAAATTTGAGACATTCTTCCCTGAAATCTACACCCAAATCTCTGGGAATACTTATCATAGTAAGTTTTTCAGTTTCGTGGTCGTAAACCACTTGAATAATTGTGTCTATATTACGAGTTCCTGCTTGACCTTTAGGGTCTGTACTTTTAAACTCACCATCTTCAAATATTATGTCTCGAGTGTCTACTCCAGCAATTAATACCGAAGTTACCTTATTATCATTTTTCAACTCTAAATCAACAAATTTATCTACAAATTGAGTCCCTGTAGATATTGCACGAATTAAACTGCTTCTAGAAAATAATTCTGCACCAGAAAAGAAAAAGTAATCAACCAAGAAAAACATCCCAAACATTATTACGAAGAGGAAGGGATAGAGTATGAATTTGGCTCTTTTCCTTAGACGTTTCTTGGGCTGATTTTTTTGCACTTTATTAATTTCGACTTTATACACAGGAATAGTGCTTATGTAATAGCTTGGATAATTACTCTATCATAGCGAGTGAATCAATCCAACTCTTTAGTTTTTCGCAGATGATTTACAAGAATGGCAACAGCTGCACTAATTAATACAATATTTTTAATAATATACTGTCCCTCAAGCGAGAATCCGTAGGGAAATTTTGTAAATACTGTATCGGTCAGTGTAATAAATGGAGTAAATGTGCCTCCCATATGGAGTATAAATATCCAAAAAGTAATTTTCGTTAGTCTTGGGATTAGAAACATAATCCCCAAAACTGTTTCCCAAACTCCTAAAAAGATAAAAAATGGCTCTCTCGGAAGGAAATAAATTGAATTTGCTACCAAATCTGCAGCTGGACTTGAGTCGAATGGCTTTAGAATACCAAACCAAATGTAAATGATGGCGATCGAAATCCTCAGAAACCAATCCGAATAATTATTAAAAATTGTATAAACCTTTTGTTCAACGGAATGTAGATTCATTTTTCTGAGTAATAAGTTAGAACAAATTATAATAATAATTAGCTTTAATGTTAAGTTTTTTGAAAGTGAGATTCTAAATACTTTGTTACGATTCATTGGAGAAAATAAAACTAGCAATTACTAATATTTACTACTCCAATTCCTTGTGTTAGGATAAATTAAACAATTAATTATTACCCCAATTCAATGTTAAGAAGATTTTTCACCGTTCTCACTGGAGGATTGTTTTTGTTTATAGTATTTCCTTTCGGTAACGTAGATGCGCTTGTTATCGAGAGCGTAAAAGATGATACTCAAATCGTAGTTACAAATGATGTTGATGATGATTTGTTGTTAAAGGGTGAAGGTATGATCACTGTCTATGGGGATGTGAACGGTGATTTAATAATTCTAGGAGAAACAGTAAAAGTAACTGGTGATGTAGAAGGGAATGTTTATATTTTCGGAAGTACAGTAACCATAGAAAGTATTGTTGGTAAGAGTGTATACGTAATTAGTGGTACTACTTTTTTGAATGGTGAAGTTTATAGAGATGTATATCTAATGGGTGGAAGTGTTCATTTGAGTGGCCCAGTTAAAGAAGATGTAATCATTGCAGGAGGAGATGTTTATGTTCAAGGTGAAGTAGGAGACGACATAAGAGCTTTTACAGGAACAATGCGAGTTAATACTACTGTAGGTGGAGATATTGTCTCTGCTAGTGGAAATACAATTATTGGAGGAACGGTTCAAGGTAGTGTGATTTCTACTGGAGCAACTGATTTGCAAGATTCTATTGTTGAAGGAGATTTTGTCGCTTACACTGACAAAAATGATGTTGTTAAATATTCTGAAAGTACAATACAAGGAGAGCGTTCAATCAAAGGATATGAGCAGTTTGGGGAGTTCTTTAAAACTAACAATACTTCTATCACAAGCACCTTAATTGAAGATATTTGGACAAAAACATTCTGGTCTATGTTTCAATGTGTCGGAGCTGTGATTTTAGGGTATCTGCTTTTCAAATTTGCCCCAGTTAGACTCGAGAATACATTGGCAAAGATGAATGACACTCAGGAAGTCCTTAAAAGTTTCTTGATTGGATTCTTCGCTTTCCCTGTCGGAATATTCATAGTTATCTTCTTAGCATTATCTATAATTGGTTGGCC
>CALMQQ010000022.1 GCA_937871845.1 uncultured bacterium | reverse complement strand
TGAAAGTGTGGAACTTCAATGGGCATCTGACACCAAACCAATTCAAACACTCAGAAGTCGATGGTTTGATGAGAACTTCCGTTGGCGTTTCCGAACCATCACCGAAACTATTTACCGTTCAGCGCCGCTGTCAGTTGACGCGGATGAAGAACAGATTGTTGTGGTTGCTAAACTCCCTTGGTTTTTCGGGAAAGAGTTGAAGTCTGGTATTCCGTTGTTCTACATTCGAGGATTAGACGTTACTAAACAACCATTGCAAGTAAAAATTAACTTTACTCCAGAGTTTGATCAGACTTCTAACAAAGTTAAGTTTGGTTTCATTGCCGAATATGCACAGATCAGTGATGAGGAGCGTAATCATTGGCTTGGTCTAGGTGATGCTCCCAAAAATCCCAATAGGAATAAGCGCGTAGTCTACGAAGAGATTACTTTGGATCAAATGAAGCCTTCGACTATTGTTAATCGCATGAGTTGGAAGGATTCTGATACCGTAGTTGAAATTACACCAGCGACTGGTGCATCAACTGGTACAATAGTCCTTGATCCTTCAGTATGTCCCGAACTACATTGGGATTTCTTTGGCAATGAATGGGCTCAAGATTATAAACGCTTCAGTTACTCTGTTGCAGCACCACCAGGAAGAGCTTCATCGAGTATCCTATCAGGAATACCCTTTTCTCGAATCAGGTTAGCTGAGACTGGAAAAGAAGAAGACATCCAGTTTGTCGTCCAAAGACTTGTCACTTTCTCCCAAAATACAATTAAGGTTGATTTCCAATAATTGTTATTCAAAATCTTGAACCAATACTTCGACAGATTTTACCATATTTTGGTAAAATCTACAGATAATTATATCAGAACATTTTCGAAGTCATGACGTTAATTTCAACAAAAACTCTTATACTACACGGGTGATACCTAGCATTATTATGATGTCTTCTTAATGTCCAATTGATGGCGATATTGATCTTGCCGCTTAAGAAAAACGAATAGTTCAAAAACCACAGCATCTAGCAAATCGAACAAATGTCCGGAGTTGCATACGATAAGAAGAAGCACGCTGAGGCCGAGAGAGCACTCAAGGCGTTGTATGTTGCATTTGGCGCCAATCGTGAGCGGGCATTCGACATCGAGCTCGACGGCCGTGTTGTATCGATCAACAAGCGAACGCTTGCCGCATT
>CALMQQ010000021.1 GCA_937871845.1 uncultured bacterium | reverse complement strand
TTTACGAGGATATGGTAAATCTTCTATTCCAAATCAAGACTATTCTCACCACGACGATCTTCTTCAATTACTAAATCAACTTGAACTTAAACAAGTACATTTGGTAGGACTTTCTATGGGAGGGAGGGTCGCTATAGATTTTACTTTAGAACACCCCAAATTTGTAAAAACTTTGACAGTACTTGATTCTTCTCTTGGAGGTTATAAAAGTACAGTAGATTTTTCCATCAGAGTTGATGAAGATATGCAAAAAGCCAAAGAGCAATGGCTATCTCATGATGTCTTCGAATATACGAATATAAACAATGAGATTTCAAACAAATTAAAGACCATTCTTGATGATTATTCAGGTTGGCACTGGTTGAACGGCAACAAATACGAACTAGTAATCCCGGATGCGAAAGATAGACTCCACGAAATTACATGCCCAACTCAAATCTTAGTTGGAGAGCACGATTTAGAATATTTCAAAAATATCGGTCAATATATGCACGAAAAAATAGAAAATTCTGAGTATCGTTTAGTTCCAAAAAGTGGGCACATGAGTAATTTGGAGAATCCGAGTTTTGTGAACGATTTAATTCTTGAAAATCTCAATAATTAATTTTCACAGTAATTTTAATCATTTTTACCGAACACCTTTTCCAACTTTGGCGTAATTATAATCTGACAGTATGGTTGATTCTTATGGTTATTATAATAATTTTTATGGTAATCCTCAGCCTCATAAAACTTTTCGAATTTTTTAACTTCAGTAACAATAGGTTTTTCAAACTTCAGACTTTTTAATACTTTAATGATTATTACAAGTTGTTTTTCATTATGATAGAAGACAATGGATCTGTACTGTGTTCCGATATCGTTACCTTGTTGATTCAATGTTGTAGGGTCATGGGTTTCAAAATGAACTTTTAACAAATGTTCAAAATCAACAATTATAGGATCAAATTCAATCTGCACTGCTTCAGCATGACCTGTTTCTCCGGTAGAAACTTGATTATAAGTCGGATTTTCTATATCACCACCTGAATATCCAGGAGTGACTTTCAGAACACCATCAATATGCTGGAAAATAGCTTCAGTACACCAGAAACAACCCCCGGCGAATGTTGCAATAGTAGACATATGGTAAGTAGTCATTGATTTTGATTCAAAAGTTTTGATCTTACTAGGATAGTTAAATATAAATACTCATTATCGAATAATTTCCGGGGCTCAACCAAATAAAGTGAACTTAAAATGCTGAAGAAAGTCTATGCAACTGTCACTATTAGTCGCAGTTTCAATTTCAAACGTGAGTATAATTAATGCGAGGATAACAGAATACATCAGAGCTTTTTGAAGATTAGAAGTAAGTTTAACCTTAACCAATAGAATCATTACTAATATGATAGCAACAATTCCTGTAATTGAAACTTCAAAATATTTATAGTCTGTTAAGGCTTGAAGGCAAAATATATTATCCAATAGATGTAGTTAATATGTTTTTATATAATATACTTTGGAATTAAATGATACAAGAACTTTGTTTATTAGAAAATTAGTTCATTATTTCTTACACAAGGATATTGTATTATAATTACAAAAATGCAGGATTAGTATAGAGGTAATACTGTTAGAAATTAAGTGCGGCGGTAGTTCAGTTGGTAGAATGTCTCCTTCCCAAGGAGAAGGTCGCCGGTTCGATTCCGGTTCGCCGCTTTTTATTTACAATAATCTATGCGAGTTTATCCCTCCCTAGATTAATCTAGGGAGGGATTGTATCCTGCTCCATAAAACCGATTCTATATGCTAATAATAAATTTAATTCAAGAATATTACCTTATCCTTAAACATAAAGTTGTTGGTTTTCATAAGCCGATTCCCGAATATTACCAAATTGGTGAGAAAGGTGACATCATCATGATTATTGGGATTAATGGTATTTGGACATCTCTAAAAACAATTGCAGACTATTTTAATAAACATGGATACAGAATTCATTTCCCTGTATTTAAAACACGTGATCCAATTAATAAAATTGTAGACAACATTTCAGAATACATAGATAATCGAAATTTAAATAATTTTAGTATTATTTCTCACAGTAAAGGTGGTCTAATCTCAAGAATTTTACTAGAGAAATATAACGATAGAATTATTAATGTAATAAATATCTCAACGCCACATAAAGGTTCTATCTTCGGTTACTTTCAGAAAATCAGTTTAAATGAAATTAAACCCAAAAGTGAATTATTAAAACAAATAAATAAATTTAAAACTGACAAAATCATAAATATCTATCCTAAATTTGATAATCTTGTCATTCCAAAAAGTAGCTTAAAGCTCGATAATGCAAGAAATATTAAGCTTGACATTGTAGGTCATACAAGAATTCTCGAATCTAAAGAACTATTAAAAGAAATTGATAAAATATTATGAAAAATTACTACAAAAGAGTTGGAATAAAAGCAGTTACAGTTTTTATTTATCACAACGATAAGTATCTTTTCCTAAAAAGGAATTCGAACACTAAAGTTGACCCTGATAAATTAAATGGAATTGGCGGAAAACTTGAATTGGGTGAAAATTTTGTAGATGCGGCAATTAGAGAAACTGAGGAAGAAACTGGATTAATCATCACTGAAAAGGATCTCAATTTCTGTGGAATGGATATACTAGAAAAGGGTTCTGATGATGATTGGATTATCTGCATCTTCAAGTTTAAAGTAAACGATGAATTCCTTCCACTTGGAAATAAAACAGAGGATGGTGAGTTTTTATGGTTAAAAAGCGAACAAATAATAAATCATGAATTAGAATTAGTTGACGATTTAAATTACTCATTCCAAGATATTGTTGATGAAAAAGTGTTTTTTATGAAATGTATTTTTGATAAAGATGGGAAAGTCTCTAATTTTTCTAAATCTATAATATGACAGCTAAACATTTAATCGCGGAATTGAGTATACAAGTAGACCCTATAAGGGCAAAACATTCTCAAAGATTTTTTAAAACCGGAAAAGGAGAATATGGAGAAGGGGATGTATTTCTAGGATTAACTGTCCCTCAACAAAGAATAATTGCAAAAAGGTTCAATTCTATTCCTCTTGAAGAACTGCAAAAAGTATTAGAAAGTAAATATCATGAGCATCGATTAACCGCTCTGATAATTTTGGTTAATAAATTCAAATTTTCGAAAGAAGATAAAATAAGGAAAGGAATTATTGATTTCTATTTGAAAAACACTAGATATATAAACAATTGGGACTTAGTAGACTCTAGCGCAAGGATTTTAGGGGAATATCTTGAAGATCGTAATTAGAACTTACTCATAAAATTATCACATTCAAGAGATTTGTGGGAGCAAAGAATTTCAATCATTGCAACATCGCATTACATAGCAAAAAACAAATATGATTTGACAATACAAATTGCAGAAAATCTACTTCAACATGAACACGACTTGATTCATAAGGCCGTTGGATGGATGTTAAGAGAGATTGGAAAGAGGGATATATCAATCGAAAGAGAATTCCTCGACAAGCATTACAAGTCAATGCCTAGAACCATGTTAAGGTATGCAATTGAAAGGTTTCCAGAAAATCTAAGACTACAATATCTGAACCGACCACTCACCACTATTGAAAAATAGCCGAAATACAATTATCATATATATACTTATTATCACTCGTCATATGAAATTCCTCGCAATATCATTTCTTTCGCTTATTTTATTGGTTGGTTGTACCAAAGAAGACACAAATAGATCCAGTGATGTTATTGAGGAAGTTAATGAAACCGCTATTACAGAACAAGAACAAACACTGCCAACACCTGTCAGAAGATCAGAAGAATGTTCAATTGTCGCAAGTGACCAGTTACCTGCAAACTGGCCTGATGACATACCATTCTATGTAAACTCAACTTTGACATATGTGGAATGCTCTCCAAACGATAGTGATAGTTACGAGGTTCGCTTAACGACTACGGATGAATTCGATGATGTCGTTAGCTTCTTCGGAACTAACGTAGCCGATGAGAAATGGGCTGTCTCAAGTTTCGAAGATACCGGTCCTTATGGGTATGCAGGATATAAATTACTGAATGCGCAGAAAGAGGGTCGCGAATTAATTGTAGACATTAGACATTCAGGAGACCAACTACCCACAGGAACAACAGAAATAATATACAGAGAAAGAATTTACTAGATTTACAACTATGTCGTCAAACCAAAACATTTCTAGAAGAATAGAACAGATTTTTCCTGTGCTTTTATTTTTAATACTAGCCACCTTAGTGATGTTCTTCATAAGCAATAAAAAATTCAAAATTGAAGGAACACAGCAAGTTGAACCAACAGTTGCGATTCCGACAATAGTCGAAGAAGAATTGTTATGCAATGTTGAGCAAATTGAAACAACATTAGCCAGTATCGAATCAGAACTCCCTACATACGAAGAACTAATATCAATTGAAGGTGAATGTAATCTGGATGACTATGAAGGCAATGTCCTAAGATTGAACATCAAAGAGGCATATACTTACTTAACATTTGCTTTAGAGAAAGATTTACCCATATTAGGTTGGGAGAATATAACCTCCGTCGATGTGAGTAATGAAGATACTTCTAGGACGCAGATAACTGCAAATAGACCTGGAAAAAATATTCAAATATTAGTATCTAGTAATGACATAACTTCGGATGGAGAAACATCTATAACTTATTATATTTACAATGAATAAATCGAAAGAAGAACTTAAAAAGCTACTTAGTGAGGAAGAGTACAAAATTGTCGTAGAAAAAGGTACCGAAATGCCTTTTACTGGGAAATATCTACATAATGATAAGCACGGAATTTATAATTGTTTGGTTTGTGATAGCGAACTATTTTCCTCCGACACAAAGTTCGACTCAGGCTCAGGATGGCCGAGTTTCTACGATGTATTAAGTAATGAAAATATTAATATCCAAGTAGATAATTCACACGGAATGGATAGGCTTGAGGTTCAATGCAAGAATTGTGGTGCACATTTAGGTCATCTTTTTGATGACGGCCCAAATCCTACAGGGAAAAGATATTGTATTAATTCTGCTAGCTTAAGTTTTAAGTCTAAATAGTATTTACAAACTGATTCAACCACTCTCCCACGCTGTGCAGCATATTATCATCGACATATCCATCAAGTTTTAAACTTTCTGTAACAATTAATCCATTTTTTGATTTTATAACATTTTCCATTTTCTCAACCACAGTGCAAAATTCTGGATAATAAGATTCTCCAAGTCCAAAAATAGCAAACTTGATGCCATTCAAGTCAATAGTAGAAGCACTAAATCTATTAAAGAACTCCTCCGAGATAGGGTTAAATTCTCCATCCGTCCATGTAGATGAACCCAAAATATTCAAATCGTGCTCATTAAAAAGTTCTTCGGTTAATTCCATCATATTTACAAGCGAGACTTGAGTTTCTGGGGAGATCTTTGGAAGTTCTGAGTTAATATACTGTGCAACTCTTTCGGTATTTCCAGACATTGTAGCGAAAGATACAAGAATTTTGCTCATATTACTTGTGTTAAAGATATAAAATAGTGAATACTATATGTAGTTATAATTAAATCCTATTATGGACGATTTTCAAAACGCTGACAATACTTTGGTTTCAAATACCAGCGAAACTCTACAAACTCCAGTACCATCTACACCAAATCCAAATGATAAAACACCAACCAAGAAACCCCCAGCAGTTTCCAAACCTGTAATAATTCTGGCTGTCATTGTAGTGATTGCCATAATAGGGCTATTAGGTTATAAATTTCTATTTTCTGATTCAGACGACAACATAGAAGAAGAACTAGAAGTTATACCAACCGAGACGGTGGTAAGTGACCAATCAGGAATGCCAATAGACCCAACAGAAGGTTCTGATCTGAACTCAGATGAGGCTCTTGGAAATTACACTAATTATTCATTGGAGAAATTACAATCAACCACAGGTAACAAAGCTGTGTTATTTTTTGCTGCTAGTTGGTGCCCGACTTGTAAAGCGCTGGAACTCGATATTCGTAACAATATATCAAGTATTCCCTCAAATTTAGCAATTCTTAGAGTAGATTATGATACTTCTACTACATTGAAAACAAAATATGGGGTTACTTATCAACACACGCTCATCCAAGTTGATAGTAATGGCAACGAAATCAGACGATGGTTTGGGAGTCCTACACTTGCCGAATTACAGACACAAGTTAATTAATACTCCAACATGTATTCCAACTTTACATAGATTAGTGTTGTAACTATACTATTAATTAATCACTGCCATATTGTAGAGATGAAATTAGCAAGAGTATTAACTTTCATAATCATGATATTTTTTGGTATCTCCTCACTTCAAACGAAGGTTAACTCCCTGTCAATAACTGAATTTGAAGGGAATAATTACTTACCACTTTTAAGTGAGCTTAAAATCCAATACAACAATATTGAAACTTCTAAGATATCTACTCTCGACGAAAAAGATCAGGTAAATAAGGATGAATTTACGACCTTTGTAACATTAGTAGAATCAGCTAATTTAGCTTGTCAATCATTTAGTAATTCCAAGGATGGACAGAGATTCCTAGATGATACAACTGAGATAACATCTAAATTGAAAAAACTTGAAGATTTAGCAGAAATAACAGAGGACTTTGAAACAGAATTGAATAGATACATTAATAACTGTGCCAAAGAAAGAGAATATTACATGAATATTGATGCAATTAATAATATCTTGGATGATAAGATTAATTTGAATATAATCGATGGAGTTCTGAATGGATCTATCCAATGTGAATCTCCTTCCTTACAAACCATTACTTCCTCAACTAAATACATAAACGAAAGTTATGACAAAGTAAGAACATATACGGATAGTCTTACCTCTATTTATAATACATCCTCCTTAAAACTTACAGAATCTGATGAGATTATAACTAAACTAAGCAAAGAGAATATTGACCTAGGGGAAGAAACGAAAAAAATTATGCAAGATTTACAATTTTTAAAATCTAAAAAAACTACTGAGCAACAAGAAATTGCGATACTACAAAGAGATTTAAACGAAGATTACCAAGCATTAACAACTTTACAGACTTATAATTTCTATGGAGCACAGATGCAGACTGTTAAGGACGATAAAATGATTTCTTTAAGTCTGGATGATAAAAACACATGGTATGCATTTGAAGATCAAGACGAATTTTTCCAATTCCTCAAATTACTAAACAACAGTGATGCCGAAGTTCGGTTAATACAAGATAAATCTTTAAACATAATTGATAAAAAAGATTCTATTGTAAAAATAAATGCTTCTGAAATTTCAAAATCGGTGATGATTGACCTATTAGCCCAAAATATTCGAAGTAATAATGACCAAATATCCAAATTAAATGACGAACAAAATGAGATTAAACCGAAAATCAATAAATATAATGAATATGTTAGCCAGCTCAAAGAAACAGACACTGTACTTAGGAAAAATATTACATCTATGACCTCAGCCTTAGATCAGTGTAAAGAATACGCTACTGAGAAGATTAACACTTTGAAATCAAATACCGACAAACTTAACGAAGAAATCAAGGTAGAAATGAAAAGAATTTATTCAGAAGAAATTTCTGAAAAAGATTATTTAGTAATCGAAAACCCAAATACCGCTATTAATTTAGATGTTGCGGAATTATTGAGAATTATTGACGATTACTCGAAATTTGAATCGAAATACACAAATTGTAAACAAACTGACAATCTAGATATTATAACCGAAAAGAAGCAAATTGATAGTATCATAACCAATGGTATTAGCAATTTTTCTATATCAACTGATCCTGTTACTTCGTTAGATAAATACATTGAAACCGCAAATGTAGTCTATTCGAAAGGTCAACCAATTAATAATATAGATATTAATCATTATTCGAGAAGTCTTAACCAGAGTTTTATTGAAAATAGAAATCAATTTTCATCTATTGAGATGAATGCTTTTACAATAACTCTATATCCAAACAATCTTTGGTCTCAAGAAGTTAGAACAATCGAGGAATCACATAAAATTTTTGAATGTAATGATACAAATTGGAATGAAATTTCTATACTTAAAAAATTAGTACTAGAATACGGTGAATGTAATGGTTTGACGACAGAACCGATCTTAATAAATTACACACCAGACAAAAAAGAAATTGATCCACTTATTATTAGTGAAATCAACAAATTTATCCAAACAAATCAAATTAAAGTAAAAGGCGAATGCGAAACTTTTTGAAATCATTATTTACTTTGACTAAAGTCTTTCTACCTGGAGTATTATTAACCATTCTCGTGGTCGCTTATAATCTCTTGGGTGTTTTTATTGAAGAAGAACCTCTTCTAATGATACGAGGAGGATTTGATAATCTATACGTTTCAATTTCTTTTTTTATTATAAGTAACATATTCACCTGGCTCATTGTTGGGTATATATTCAAGTATTCTAGATTATTTAATAGAAGATTCAATTATATTCTAGTTCCTATCATTTCGACTGCATCGATTATTTTCTGTTTAGTAGCATACTATGTAATTACATTTTATTATTTAACAGGATTGTTTATTTTTGAGGTAGATTTTCTATTTTCCAAAGATATTGAAAAATCATTAGCAACGTCTATATTAGTTCTTTTAAACTCTTCTATATTCATATCCTTATTCGCCAATTTGATACTAATTCTAATTGCTAGAAAAAAGCCAGCTACAGAGAAAAAAGAGCAAGATAATAAAAAGACAACAGACAAAAATGTATCCGATACTTCGAATGGCACATTTGAAGACTCAATTAGTATATAACTATGAAAATCTTAGGTAAATTTTACAGATACGTTTGGAAATTTAAGTATTTCTTTGTCACTGCCACGATTTTGAATATTTTCATGGCAATTTTAAGTAACATACTGCCACTTTTATTCCGTGATGTTGTTAATTTTGCTCTTGAGGGAGAAACCGAATTTTTATACAGATCAATTTTACTCATATCATCGATTGTTTTGGTCACATATCTTGGTGACACATTCACGATGTACATCTCTGATTTTGCACTTTTTGGAGCAGCAGCGAAGCTAAAGAAAGACGTACTCAGACACTTACATGATTTAGATTTCAGCTATCATGCAAATAAATCTTCAGGTAAATTAATTAGCATTTTCAAAAGAGGAGAAGGGGCGTTTTTTTCTTTTTATGATGAGCTTAATATTTGGATGTCTCGTGTAGTATTCGACTTCGTAATTATAGTGGCAATCTACTCAACAATCTATCCTAAACTAATAATCATCACAGTAATCGCATTCTTTGTAAATGCAACAGTCATGTACTTCACGGTAAAGAACAATGTAAACAAAAGAAAGGTTTTAAATAGGACTGAGGACGATGTTAATTCCCAAATTGTTGACAATATGATTGCATTTGACTCAGTTAAATACTTTGCCAATGAGAAATACGAGCAAAAACGATTTTCCAAAGTTGTTGATAAGTGGTATCACGATTGTATT
>CALMQQ010000020.1 GCA_937871845.1 uncultured bacterium | reverse complement strand
AGGCTGCAGGAAGAAATGACAGTGGTGATGAAATTGTAGAGGAAGACTCACACTGAGAAGAAAAGCTTTGCTATCTTGGTAAAGGAGTAATGGGTGTGATGCTTGTTCATTTTGCAACCACAGTAGGTCAAATCGCGAAAAGTAAAGGTGAGAAAACATTTAACGAATTTAGTGCAGCTAGATCCATAGGATTAGCTTATACCTGTGATTTTATTCTCCAAAAATCTGGTAATGAAGCTGACAAGCATTTTGGACATGAGATAATCCATGAACTTACGGGAGGTACTCCACCTATTAATCTGATCTTAACAGGTGCACTGTCTGTCTTAACAAACATAACTGCTTTGATGGAAAATAAAATCATCGAACAATTAAACTTAGATGAGGAAAGAATTGGAACGGACAAACCAAAAAGAGGATTTATAGAAAGGACCAAAAGCCTACTGGGAAGAGAAAGAGAACAAGAATTAGTAGATGAAGGTGAAAAGCAATTTAATTTCTTCGAGTCTGTTAGTACTGAAGATGATGATCGCTCGACTATTGATTATTCTTCCGCAGATTTAAGAAAAGTTGTAACAGAAAAGATTCAAAAATTTAATGTAGAAGATGAGGAAGAAAGAGTTCATCAACAAGAAGAATTGAGAGAAGATTTAGAAAGATTGAATAGATTTTACAAAGACATGTTAGTTTCAACTACATCTAGAGGAATGGGAATGATTGGTGCACTATCACCCATTTTCACAACATATCTAGGGGCTGACTTAGGTAACCAATTAGGAAATGAATTGCTAGACATAGCAACAAAAAAGAAAATGATTGAGAATATGTTAGAAAACCTAAATGGTTTAAATGTATCGAAAGACTTAGAGACCGCTATGGAGATTATAGAGGCCACAAGTGCGGTTGAAACTTCAATCAATATGAACAAACTAGGTGGCTTAAGAGGTGCAATAATGTTCTATGCAGCAAATGCATCAGGCTTAATAGGGATAGGCGATCCTCCTAACATTTTTGCAATAACTGAAGCATTAGAAAGAGATTTCCTCCCTGAGTATATTAAGAAAAGTCAAGGGGAAGGTATTATTGCTACGTTTGCATCAGGATTAACCGCTTCTGGTTGGTCACTGAAGGAATCTTTTGGAATAAATCCACTTACTAATCCAAGATTTGTATCTGAATTTGGAAAAGGTATAGGTATAGGTCTTGGTAAGGTTGGGGAAGGTCTGATAAACCCATTGACCACAATAAAAGAGATTATGAGAGGAACTACAGTCGTGGACATTGAAGACTTCAGAGTTGTGAAGTTCTCGGATATTGAACATCATGATGCATTTCGTTCACTTTATAAAGGAGATGGATCTGTAATATCTCTTGATACTTTATTAAAACACTTGAGTAAAGAAGTCATGCCGTCAGAAGAGAAAGCATCGATAAGGGCGGAAATTGAGCAACTTTCGTATAACCTGAAAGAATCCACTGCTGTAGATATAACTAAATTAAAAGGAGTTGTTACTGAATATGAATTTCTTACTTTCCTCGAATCAACTGACCCTTCAAGTATAAGTTCATATGATGATCTTATAGAGAAGGCTAAATTATATAGAGATGAGAACCCCGAATTAGAATTTGATTTAGGTCAATTTATAAGAGAAGTACTAGAATTGTCCCCAGACGAATCTAGGTCAGATGCATTAGTTAGAGAATTTTTTGCAAAAGTTAAAATTACAGATTCTCGATCTTTCGTTATGCCCGGGTATGTGGTGACTAATAGTTTAAAGGCACTTG
>CALMQQ010000019.1 GCA_937871845.1 uncultured bacterium | reverse complement strand
TCTGCGGTAGAAAAATCAAACATTATTTTCCGACTAACAAAATTATATGACACATCTTCTACAAGGTCAATTGCCGTTTTGGATTCTAGTTCGTCTAATTCTTCCGGAGTACCAATCATGGATAAGTATAGTTCCCCCAATTCAATATCAAACGTTATAGAACCGTCGGATGGTTGGATATCATAACTACCCATGGTTTCAAATAATGGAGAATTATAATTTGCAAATATTTCTCGTTCATTAAACTCATTAATAGTGTCATCAATAAAATCTTGTTCAAGTTCCTCATGGTCAACCCATTCATCTTCTTCATCTTCTAATTCTACTTCACTGGTATATTTCTTAATATTAACATCGGCATTTATATTCCAAATATTACGAATTTCTCGTTCAACAGAATAATCTGTGTCTTCGTAGGAACCTCCTAATAAATACAAAGTATTTTCGAAATCTATTTTTGATATATCCTGGCGTTTTGCCCAAGCATGGACCTGCCTGGTTAAGGATTGAGCAGATGTTCTATCTCCATATATTCGGGTGCTGGGAACTGCAAATATATTTTTATTAGAATCCATTACGGCACGGATTCGCATTCTATTTCGAGGAACAATTCCTGGAACGTTCCTATCGTTATCCATAAATATTTCTGGTTCTTGTAGTTTATCTTTTATTTTTAAATAATCGTCGGCAGAAATAACATAAATAACTCCACCATTATGTTGTGCATCTGCAATTGCACAATTAAAATATGATTCGCCTGGCCCATGACACGACCACCAGGTTTGATGATCACTCATCCTCAACACATCAATGGGAGATCTAGAATATATGATGTATTCTGGGGATAATGATTTTTTATAGTCATTTTGTAAATTAGTATATTTTAATAATTTATCTATTGCCAGATATCGATCTTTAAAACTATTTCGTGTCCATTGAGAGGCACTTGGATCTTCACTTTTCTTTTTCAAATCCTGCATTATTCTATTCAGAACTTTATTCAATCTTGTGGGATTTTTCTTATCGGTAT
>CALMQQ010000018.1 GCA_937871845.1 uncultured bacterium | reverse complement strand
ATTCCCGCTAATCCAATCAACCCAACTCCAACATAAATAACATATTGTGCATTTTGGCTAATTACAGGTGGAATGTTTGCTGTCTGAATACGAAGTGTTAATTCGTCAATTATCAACTCCAGTCTATTCTTATCAATTTGGGGGTATAGAATTATTAATTCTTCGTGAGTGAATAATTCTGCACTCTCGACCATAGTTTCAATGGCGTCAATTTCGAACTGAGGTGCTTCTAGACCGACTTGTTTACCGTAACTTGTACGTTGAACTGAAGGTGGAGAATCTGGGTCGAGAGAGGCGATGTGAGTGTAAAAATGATTTAAGTCTCCTCCAATCAATGATGGTCCTGATTCACCCCATGTAACATCAACACTTAACCACTCATTCATTCCTGGAAGATAGACCTGTACCCATTGATGTGCGTCTTGTTGATTTTCTCCAATTCGAGCATCATAGCCATATCCAAAAGCTGCCCTGGCAGGGATTCCTTGGGCTCTTGCCAAAGTCAAAAACAAATCCGAATATTCCATACAAACTGCAGCGCCTCCTTGTAGAGTTTTCAACGCACCCTGTCTGTCATTAATTCCAAAGCGTTTAATATCCGAATAGTCTATAGTGTCTACAATATGCGAATAGTTGGATTCAACAATAGAATAAATATTTGTTTCTTCAGCTTTCAATTCATTTGCTTTGCTAATTATTTCTGGATTATCAACCTCCCAGAACTCAGCTGGCTGCAAATACTGTGAGAAAATCGTGGAATCGATATCTGAAATTGTACCGCTATTTTCAGGAGTTGCTTGTACTTCAACTTTGTCGACTTGGGCGTAGCCCTCGATCAGAATTGTTTTATTTTCATGACTAGGAATTTTAAATGTTGCGATTAAGTTCCCGTCTTCGTCTTCAACAATTTGCTTTGGTAGAGGATCAAAAATTGTATAGAAAACTTTTTGTGTGGTTTCAGCTTCGTCAATATTTCGAGGTATCACTAGGTGGTATTCATTGGAGTACCCTTTGTTAATGGTGTCCGAAGCCATCACTTCTTGTTTGATGTTGAATTTATAATATTGTGTCTTTCCAATCTGAATCCATATTTTGCCTCCCACTAGACTCTCTTGTGAAATCTCATAAACAATAAACTCTCCGTCCGTGGTAGTATTGGCAGGGGAGGGGACTACAAAACCAACATCTCCGAGAGATTTATTAAGTCTTATTATAGTCTTGTAATTGTAACTAGTAGAATTGCTTTCGAATTGGTAGTTCTCACTAAAACCTGGGGCATATATATCTAAGAGAGCACCAGTTTTTTTAGTCAGTCCTGTATTGGTGTATTCGATTTTAAATTGATTGACCAATACCTATAGATCCGTCATATGGAATGTTGAGGTCAAGAGTATCAATTCCGGCATCCCCCTTATTGTTTTGAACTAATCTGCCGTCAATAAAACTTTTTGCCGATAAAAATGAAGTAGAAAGCTGATCTGTGTTTTCACTTAGTACAATTATTTGGAAAGTTTCTGTATTGTCTGAAGATATGAGTCTATTTTGTGAAGCATTCGTGATTTTCCTAGTCTCGGTAATGAAGATTTCGTTTGGAGAATTAATCTCGTAAATCTTTTCAATTTCTACATTAAAGTCAGCAGCAAATGCTTTTGTTTGAAAGCCAAATAGAAATAATATTGAAAATGCAATTATGAAAAATGCGCGCTTCATTTTTTCATCTAAAGGAATATATTAAATAATATCAGGAAATCCACCCGAAGTTACAGAGAACTTAAAAAATGAAATCTCATGATTTCTCTAAACACTCTTTTATAAGTCGTTTAGAATGGATTCTTAACAACATAAATTAATTCAGGTTTAATTGTTAATTTTCTTAAAATAGTGAATACTTTCAGTATTTCAACTGTTATGTTAAATTTATGTACTATTAATGGCTAAATATTTTTACCAACAGCATGAGAAAAAGACGCAAGCCCAAACCAACTTATGACAGTGAAGAAACAAAAGTTGTTATCGGATTAATCTTTTTGTTTATTTCGATTATTATTACTTTGAGTTACTTTTTAACCGGACCATTATTCGTATTCGTGAAGTCACTTAGTGGGACTGGTACCGCCCTACTTTCAGGATTCTTCTTGCTATTTGCATTATATTTGTTCAAAGCGTCTATTCCTTTTGCTACAAAGCGTTCTGTCTTTGGGATGTTGCTTCTCACAGTATCCTTTTCTTCAATTATGGCTTCACTTTTCTCTTCATCTGGGGATGAAAGGGCACTAAAGTACGGTGGATTAATAGGCTTCCATGTCTATAATTTCATCAACGAACGACTTTTTTTAAATTTCACTCCGGTATTTTTGGTTTTCGTAATGGCATTCTCTTTACCATTAGTAATGTCTGTCAGTTTTGTAGTCTTCTTTGAAAAAATCGGCCGTGGATTTAGTTGGTTAATTGAAAAAATCAGAAAAGATAAAAGTGGCGACCCAGCTACTTTGTCACCATCCACTGAAATCAATACTTTTGGTGATTTTCGTAGACAAAACAACGTACCAGTAAACAAAGTAACAAGTGTTAGCGATAAAGAACAAGACAAGCCACAGTCTGTAGCTAAAATGTCTGGGGACAAACAGTCTGGGCCGAAAGTCGCAATTGTAGAAAAATCCGTAGAAGGAGCGTTTGTAAACGAAGAGTTACTTTATCCTAATTGGAAATTACCTCCTGCTGATATCTTAGATTCATTCAAAAAGAAAAAACCATCACAAGCCAACATCAATAAAAATGCAGACATTATCGAGCAAACACTTAAAAGTTTTGGGGTAAAAGCAAGTGTGGTTGATGTTTTAATCGGGCCTACTGTTACGCAGTACGCTTTGGATATTGCATTAGGAACAAAAGTTAATAAAATCTCTAATCTTAGTAACGACTTGGCACTCGCTCTTGCAACAAGTGCAAATTCTCTTCGTATTGAAGCACCAATTCCTGGGACAAGCTATGTAGGAGTGGAGATTCCAAACGAAGACAGAGAGACAGTATACGCGAGAGAGATTTTAAGCGATGAGAAGTTATTAAATGGACAATATAGATTGCCGTTAGGGATAGGAATTAACTTGAAAGGTGAGGATATTTACACAGATTTACAAAAAATGCCTCATATCCTAGTCGCTGGAGCTACTGGATCTGGAAAATCAGTGTTGACTAACGGCTTCATCGTGAGTCTTTTGATGTCTCGAACACCTGATGAAGTTAAATTTATTATGATTGATCCTAAACAAGTAGAATTATCTGATTATAACGGAATCCCTCATCTATTGACCCCTGTAATAACAGAGATGGATAAGGTTATTAATGCATTGAAGTGGGCAATTGCGGAAATGGAACGCAGATACACGATTTTCAAAGATGCTAAAGTGAGAAATATTGAGGCATACAATAAACAAATGGGTTTTAGCGCTATTCCTTACATTGTACTTGTGGTGGACGAGATGGCTGATATGATGATGTCGACCAACAGGGTTGAAACAGAAGCCGCAATCGTCAGATTGGCACAAAAAGCCAGAGCAACAGGACTTCATCTAATTTTAGCAACACAAAGACCCTCCGTTGATGTCATCACCGGATTAATCAAGGCAAATATTCCTTGCAGAATTGGAATGAGCGTTACTACACAAATCGACTCCAGAGTCATACTCGATCACATTGGTGCTGAATCACTGCTTGGAATGGGCGACCTACTCTACAAAGATCCAACTTTTAGTAAAGCAGCAAGATTACAAGGTTTTTGGATTTCTTCCGAAGAGATTCAGCGAGTTGTTAAGTACATCAAGGATCAAGTTTCTGAAGTTGAATACACCAAAGAAGTGGTCGAAGCACAGAAAGACCCCAATGCACCAGTAAACGAAGCGGGAGATCTTTCTGATGATGACCAATTTGCAAACGCAGTTAGAGTAATTGTTAACTCACAGAAAGGATCTGCATCATTACTTCAGCGCAAGTTAAAACTTGGCTACAATCGTGCTGCAAGGCTTCTTGAC
>CALMQQ010000017.1 GCA_937871845.1 uncultured bacterium | reverse complement strand
ATATTAACCAAATAATCAAAGATGACCCAAAGGGATTAATCGTAGATTTAAGAAATAATCCTGGTGGTTTCGTAGATGCTGTAAGATATTCAGTGGGTGAGTTTCTTCCAAAGGGAGCAATAGTCTTCCAAGAAGAAGACAGATCAGGAAGAAAATCTCAATATAAAGTTAATAGAGATGGTAAATTGCTAGACATTCCGATGATTGTCATTGTAAATGAAGGTAGCGCATCTTCTTCGGAAATCTTTGCAGGTGCTATGCAGGATAATGATAGGGCGCAAGTTGTTGGAACAAAAACTGTAGGAAAGGGAGTAGAGCAGAAGTTAATCAATCTCTCTGACGGTTCAATGCTGCAAATTGTCTTCCAAAAGTGGTTAACACCAAGTGGAAGAAATATAACGGAAGATGAGCCAATAACCCCAAATCATGAGGTAGAAGATAATGAGGAACAAGAGAAGAAGGCTTTAGAACTACTACTTTCTAAGTAAGTATTTTAAGAAACCTAGCTCTACCAAAGGTGTCTTTCAGTATCATTAGTTTTGTTTTTTTACCTAGAATCTCCTTAAATACTTTTAATGTATTTTCTGTATTCATTGAATGTATCTCAAATATAGCCATGCCACCAGTGTTTAAATTATTCTTTACTGACAAAGCCAAACGCTTGTAGAATCTCAATCCATTAGAAAAATCAGTTAGTGCTATTTCTGGTTCAAAGTATAGTGACTTTTCCAACTTTTTGTATTCGTCAAGAGGTATATACGGAGGATTCGAAATGATTAAATCAAAACACTCACTTGGGAGTTCAGTCAATATATCTTGCTCGACAAATATAATTCTACTACGTCGAGATTTCTGTAAATTAATATTTACATTTCTCTGAGCAATCTTCAGTGCGCTCTCAGAAATATCTGTAGCAACTATTTGAACATCAATGTTTTTAATATTATTTAAAATTGAAATCGAAATACAACCTGATCCCGTACCAATCTCTAATATTTTTGATTTTCTATTTTTATTGAATTTATTTACGAAGGTAATGGCTTCCTCCACAATCAACTCGGTCTCGGGTCTCGGAATTAAAACTGACTCAGTAATAATGTAGTTTTCTTTATAGAAATCTATGTTACCTAAAATATACGAAAGAGGGTAGCTTCGTATTAGTTTGTCTTCTAGTGTAGAAACCATGTCTTTCTGTTTTTTAGACAAGTAGTTATCCATATTGATAAGAATGGACTGTTTGTCCATCCTCGTTACATAACTGATTACTGATAAAGCATAGATATATGGGTCTTTATAGGATGTCGATAATGCTTTAGATATTGAATCTACGGCATGATGATAAGTAAATGGTTTGTTCTCATCTACACGTTTCATTTGGGTAACGTTAATTGTGTACGAACCTCTGTAAGAATTTGTTCAATATCTCCGCTAAGTATGCTTGGTAGACCATGCCACGATTTGTTAATTCTGTGGTCCGTGACTCTGTCTTGTGGAAAGTTGTAGGTGCGAATTTTATCAGATCTGTCGCCAGATTTAATAGACGATTTACGAATTTCCGATATTGTAGAATTTGATTCTTGAAGTTGAATATCATAAAGTTTTCCTCTTAAAATTGATAAAGCTTTTTCTTTATTTTTGAGTTGAGACTTACTGTCTTGGCAAGTTACTGTAATACCCGTTGGTTTGTGTGTAATTCTTATTGCTGAGTCAGTAGTATTTACACTTTGTCCCCCAGGTCCACTTGAACGATAAGTATATATTTCTAAGTCTGATTGGTTAAGTTCAACTTCGTGTTCTTCGACTTGAGGATATACTACAACTGAAACTGCAGAGGTATGAATTCTACCGGAAGTTTCAGTTTTAGGGATACGTTGGACTCTGTGTACACCGCTTTCAAACCTTAATTTTGAATACGATCCTTTTTGTGTAATCTCAACTATTACTTCCTTAATTCCACCAAGTGTACTTTCATTGGCAGATAAAATATTTGCTTGCCAACCTAGAGAGGCGAAATATCCTAAATACATTCTTAATAAATCTTGTGCAAACAGGCTTGATTCTTCACCCCCAGTTCCCGCCCTAATTTCTAACATTCCCGGGTTTGGTAATTCTATCGATTTGGAAAGTACTGATTCTAGGTCACTTTGTGTATTAATTAGCAAAGAAGAGTTGGAACTGATAATATTCTGGTAAAGCTCAATTATGTCGGGACTTGACTCTGTTTCTAGTAAGTCTTTGGCTTCTTGTATTTCTTCGTTTAGACTTTGTATCTTTTTGGCATAGGAGTATTTTTCTTTAAGATCGTCTAACTGAGAATTTAGTTCGGTAGATTTTTTATGGTCAGAATATATTTCGGGTGAGGAAAGTAAAGAGAGGATTTTCTCGTATTCAGAAATTATGGAATTTATTTTGCTATCCATTTAGGTTATTTAACCTTGGCAAGCATATCTTTAAGAGTCAGTGTGTTTTTTGTGTTGATTGATGTTGTTCTTTGTTTTCTTTGTGACTGTTTAGTCTTTTTTGAAGAAACTTTGTCAATATTTGCACTTTGTCGTCTTTTTTCGAATTTCTTTACAAGGTTCTCTGTGTCTACAATTCTATGTTTACCTGTGTAAAAGGGATGACTAAGGTTAGTTACTTCTGTAACAATCTCTTCTTTTGTGCTTGGTAATGTAAAAGTAGTCCCTGATGAGAGATCTGTAACTTTTGCATTCATATGTAATTTTGGATGTATCCCTTTTTTCATTTCTTTCAATTAAACTTTTGAATTATAACAATTTATTATGTTATGTACAACAAACGACATTGATGTTCCTGTAAAAATTCAAATTAACTAGTCAAAAAGGTCTTAGATGATATAGTATAATTACTTAAATTTAGGATTTGTGAATATGAAAATAAAATTAGAAAAAAAGAATTTATTAGTTAATACTGATGGAAAGCGAGTATTATTCCACAAAGAAGGTAAATTTAATACAACTGACTATGCATCCGTAGTTAACATTGGTGATATTGTACAACCAGACAACAACGTAATGAGTGCTCCTGGAGAATATGAAATTGAAGATATACTATTTAGCATTTTCGCATATGGCGATAATCTTGATCATCCAGATATAATCTTTCTAGATAGTAACGAAAATATTCGAATTCTGTATTTATTGTCCCATGTTGACAACTTAGATAAATCCATCATAGAAAAATTACCAGATGTGAACATTTTGATAGCTGAAATTGAAGATTCGAAATTAGACAAAAAGTTACAAATTGTATCAGACATAGAACCTGACATCTTTGTGCCTCTTGTTGATAAATCTAAGTTAGAAGACATCAAAAAAGCATTGGGCGTTGCGAATATTGAATCTGTGCCTACTTTAAACGTTGCTCAAAAGGACTTTGATAGTGAATCATCTGAACTATTAGTGTATTTATTAAATAACTAAAAATTGGAAATCAAGTTACCTCCACAAAATCTCGATGCAGAGAAATCTGTTTTAGGTGCCATTCTTCTTGACTCAGAGGCAATATATAAAATTGCAGAGATAATTACTTCCGAAGATTTCTACGACAAAACGAACGGATTAATATTTAAATCCTGTATTGAGCTATTCTCTAATCAAAAAGCTGTTGACGTGTTAACGCTCTCTAGTGTTCTCAAAAAAAAGAAAAAACTAGCAGATGTTGGTGGAGTAAAGTTCTTGTCGGATCTAGTAAGCAGTGTTCCTACTTCAGCACATGTTGAAGAATACGCTCGATTAGTAAAAGAAACATCCTTAAGAAGAAAAATAATTTCATTGTCATCAAATTTGGAAAGGATGTCATATGAAGAGGATAAGGAACTTTCAGAGCTTCTTGATCAAGCTGAAAAAGCACTTGTTCAAATTTCTGAAACAAGTAGTAAAAGTGACTTCGTTCATATAAGTACATTACTTGAAGATGCATATGAAAGAGCAGAGGAATTGAACAAAAACCCAGGAGCAGTAAGAGGTGTAGCTACTGGCTTTTTATATTTAGACAATTTACTAG
>CALMQQ010000016.1 GCA_937871845.1 uncultured bacterium | reverse complement strand
CCGCCTACTTGTAGTGGTGGAAGCTGGTGTGTGTCTCCGGTGACAGATTCTGGTGTCCAGGCATCATGTACATACACCACACAAGATAGCGATGCAGAGAGTAATGAGTGGTATGCCTTCGTTTGTGACAACAACGCAACGTATGCAAGTTGTTCTTCACCGGGAGCGACAGGTTCAGGGAGTACTGGTTCCCCTTTTAAGGTTAACCATGACCCAACTTTCACAGCGATTACAGATGACGGTGGGGGTGGGGCAGACACTGGCTCAAATCCAGGAGGAACAATCACATTCACAGGTACATCCAATGATGACGATGTCGATACACTTCAAGATACAGTCAAATTAGTTGTTTGTGCGGACACCACTGGTGCAACAGCCTCTGGTTGCTCCGGAGTTGAACTTTGTAATTCGGCTTATGTCTCATCAAATCCGACCTGTCAGATTAATATTCCAAATGTAGCTCCTGATGGAAATTATAATTATTATGCATATGTGTTTGATAGCCATGGCTTCGCGTCATTGTCAAACTACGAAACTGGAACATACACAATTAACAACGTTGCACCTACAGTTGTTTCTCTGTTTTTAAACAATTCGCTAAATATTTCATTAGCGGAAGGGATTACTACAAGTGTTCCAGTCAATGCAAATATTAGCGACCTGAACAGTTGCCAGGATGTCACCACAGTGGAAACGAATATTTATCGTTCTGGGATAGGGTATCCAGCCTGTGATACCGATGCAGAAGACAATGATAATTACTGCTATGCCCAAGTGACGTGTACGTTAACGGGAGGAACTTGTACCGGGAGTACTGACGAATTTGCTGATTATGATTGTAATGTAGATATGCAATATCACGCTGACTCCACTTTTACAGATAGTTTATTCCCACTAGAGAACTGGTTGGGCACAGTAAAAGTTATCGATGATAATTCACAAAGTCATGACCTGGAAGTCCCGGCAGGTGTTGAGGTACTGACAACGAATGCTCTCGATGTCACGAGTGTTATTAATTATGACTCATTAAATATTGGAGACAAAAATGACCCATTAGACAAAATCACTGTTGTAACTGCCACTGGAAATGTCGGATTGGATCAAGAACTAGCAGGTACAGATATGACAGATGGGGGCAGTGGAGTTATAGGAGTAAATTATCAAAAACACTCCCTAAATTCTGGAACTGCTTACTCTAGCGGAACTACTCTAACTACTGTGTTGACAGAGTATGAATTAAACGTTCCCAAGACTACATCCGCAGTAGCACCAGAAACAAAAAATACTTGGTGGGGTCTGGAAATTCCTTTGGGAATTCCGCCTGGAGTATATACGGGAACCAACACTGTGACTGCAGTTAAAGGTGAGTTGGCAGAATGGTAATTATTGTATTTAGATGATTGTAGTACATTGTTAATTATGGTACATTTTAGTTCACACATATTTATTTCGATGACGACAGAGAAGATAAGAAATTTTGTGTATATTACCCTTGGACTTTTTGTCTTTTTAGTTGTTTTGCTTTTAAGTTTTAAGATATTGGTACATGCCGAAACTGTCACAACTACTGTGACAGTAGGAAACTCAGCACCGAGTTTTACAGCAGGTCCTGCTGAGAGTACTGCCAGCGATGGTACAACCCCTACAAACGAAGGCTCGAATGTAGTATTCCAAGCTACAGCGACAGACTCCAATGCAGAAGATTATTATCTTGCGATTTGTAAAACCGATGCAATTACTGCAGGAGTTGGAGGCGCTGCACCAACTTGTGCTGCAAGTAGCACTTGGTGTGTCTCTACTGCAACTGATTCAGGTGTTCAAGCTTCATGTACCTATACAACTCAAGGAACTGATGTGGAAAGCAATGACTGGTATGCATTCGTTTGCGACAATAACTCATCATCAGCAAGTTGTTCTACCCCAGGTGATGATGGTACTGGTGCTACAGGTTCCCCATTCAAAGTCAACCATGACCCTTCATTCTCAGCTGTTTCAGATAACGGTGGAGGTGGAGCAGACTCGGGAGCAAATCCAGGAGGAACTATGACCTTCACAGCGACAGCCTCAGATGGAGATAGTGATACGGTTCAGGATACTGTTAAGTTGGTAGTTTGTGCAGATACGACTGGTGCGACCGCATCGGGCTGTGCTGGTACACAAATTTGTGCATCGACGAATACCGCGTCAAATCCTAGCTGTCAGATTAGTATTGCCGCAGTAGCACCCGATACCACAATTAACTACTATGCTTATGTATTTGATAGTCACAGTTTTGCTTCAGTATCGAATTATCGAACAGGTGCTTATATTATAAACAATCTCGCACCTGTGGTTAGTTCTGTAACGCTTAATGGAGCAGCAAATATTTCAGTTCCTGAAGGTGATACATTGAATGTTCCCGTCACAGCAACCGTTCAAGATAAAAATAGCTGTCAAGATATTACAACAGTTGAAACAAGTTTATATAGAAGTGCAATTGCTTACTCAGGTTGCGATACTAATGCAGAGGACAATGACAATTATTGCTATGCACAAGTCTCTTGTACAGTTGTAGGTGCCACATGTTCTGGAAGTACCGATGAAACTGCAGACTATACATGTACGGTGGTTGTCCAATATCATGCTGATCCTACAGATGCGAATTCACAGTATCCAGCACAAAATTGGTTAAACACAGTGAATGCAATCGATGATGATGCAGCAACACATGCAGTAGAAGTTGGTGCAGGAGTAGAGGTGGCCACAGTTTCAGGCTTAGATGTAACCAGCAGTATAAACTACGGCTCACTGGACGTAGGCCAGAAAAATGATCCATTGGATAAAATTACAGCAGTTACAAACACTGGAAATACAGGTATTGATACGGATTTGTCTGGAACTGATATGACAGATGGTGGAAGTGGAGTAATAGGTGTAGGATATCAAAAACACGCACTTGCAGCCAGTACTGCTTATGCTAGTGGGTCTGTATTAAGTACTACAGCAACAGAATACGAAATTAATATTTTAAAAACCACATCTTCATCTTCACCTGAAATAGAAAACATCTGGTGGGGTCTAGAAATTCCTACTGGTATTCCTCCAGGTGTATATAATGGAACAAATACCGTATTATCAGTACTTGGAGAATTAGTTCAATGGTAACAATGAAAAAATTATTAATTACAATCTTATTTAGTTTCAGTTTACTCTTGTTCTTGCCTGAGACTGTACATGCTGGCTTTGGAATTTCTCCTGCTGGTGTTACAAATAGCTCACTTAAGAAAGGTACACAATACGTTCAAGATATGATTATCTCCAGGTCTGATCCAGATGAAGAGCTTGTAGCGATAATAGAACCTGACTTAGGCGAGTTGAATGGTTGGGTGACATTCGAACCGAGTATGAACGTTACATTACCTGTAGGGGAAACAAGGGTGCCAATAAAAGTAATTGTTAATATTCCAGCCGACGCTGCAACCAAAAATTATACGGGGTTGTTTAGAATTTTAGCTACACCAAAAGAAAAAGTAAAAGGTGTTTCTATAGTTAAAGGTGCGAGGGTGGATATTAAATTGGCCACTACGGAAGATAGTTTAATTGACCTAGAAATTAGAGCTGCAAGCATCCCAGATACTTACGAGAAAGAGGAAATGACTGTTGATTTGAAGATACAAAATAACGGAAATACAAACCTTGCTCCATCGAAAGTTGAAGTTACGGTTCAAAATCTACTTGAGAAAGAAATTGCTGTGTTAGAGACGGATATAATTGAACAAGCACCAGCGTATGTATTCTCCGATGTCAAAGCAATAATTAAAAACCATGGTCTTGTTGCTGGAGAATATTATGGAAATATAAAGGTTTTCGTAGGTGGTGAATCACTCTATGAAAATAGAGTGGTATTTAATGTCCTTCCTGAGAAGGTTTTCGAAGAAGTTTGTTCAGGAGCTCCAGAGGTAATCAGTAATAATAGATTACCAATATTTGTCGGGGTATCATTAATAGGCCTGGCATTGACTGCTTACTATACATTCAAGGAAATGAAAAATAACAAGAAAATGAAAAAGAATAAAAAATTAATCAATCTTCTAGCTTTCTTATTCTTTATGATTTTGATGTACTTAGTCTTCATACAAGATGTGATTGGTGTTATGGAGAGAAAATGCTGGATGGAACTTGTCCCACCTACTCAAAATTCAGAGAGTGATCAAATAGAGGCAACAAATACACCATCTGTTGAGCCATCATCTTCTGTGCAAGGAGCTGAAACAGAGAAAACCGATGAGTCACAAACCACTTTTGACGAACTAAATGTCGGTTTAACCACTCAGGATTCAAAATATCGTGTGTACGAGACGAACAGCTTGAGTGCAAATGTTATTTACTTAGCCGAAGAAGGGGAACAATTTAAAATGATCCAAGAAACAGCAGAATGGTACAGGATTGAATTATCGAATGGCCAAACAGGCTGGCTTCCAAAAAATAGCACAAAAGATGTCGAACAGATAACCGTTCCAGACTAAAATTTTTCTATGGATATTAAAAAAGTCTTCAAAAGCTTCCCACATGCAATAAGAGGTCTTTCGCTGGTCTCGAAAGAGAGAAATATGCGTGTCCACATTATTGCTGTGGTAGTAGTCACTGTAGCCGGACTTCTTTTCAATATTTCATTAATGGAATGGATTGCAGTGTTTATCTGTTTCAGCCTCGTGATGAGCCTAGAAACTGTGAATACTGTTTTAGAGGATATCTGTAATAAATTAAGAGATGATCTGGGTTTGAGTTATGACTCTACAAAAAATGCAAGAGACCTAGCTGCTGGGGCAGTACTTATCTCAGCAATATTCTCTGTTAATGTGGCAATTTTAATCTTTCTTCCGAAAATTTTGGATTTGTTTATTTGAAATTAAGGGGTTTCTGATAATGCTTCGGTAACTTCTGGATATTCATCATCAACCACAGCCTCGTCATCTTCGTAGTCTGACTCAGGGTAGAATATGTCTTCATCACCTACCTCACAAGCCATAGTTGTGCAGGCCACATCTCCATCACTGCAACTGCAACTATTGCAGTCATCCATAAATCCTTCACCATTGCTATAAATTGTTCCGTTATAGTTACAGGTTTTCCCTGAGCTTCTAGAGATTAATAATCCGACTACTATTAGTGTAGTAATTAGTGAAAAAAAGAAAAAAGCAACAGAAAGTTTCAATAACAAGCTACTTGAGGATTTGGCAGTTTCCATCTTAATTGAGAATAATTAGTAACTTATTATATTGAATATACTGGAGAATCACAAATTAACGCTTTAGTGTAACCTCTCCTTCAGGTTTAGTCTTTAGTATAAATCCTAGAGTTAATATTAGTGAGATGATTAATAATACTGAGATTATTAGTGAATCTTTGCTCGTATAATCAATATTTTGATAAGGCCATAGACTAATCAAGGACGCAAGCATAATGCCAGCAATTAGAGAGAATAGTTTAGTGATATGATTTTTAAAAGCGTATTTTAGAACTTTTACAAAACTAATTAATCCAAATGCTACACCAGAACCAAAAACTAACGCCTGAGTGATTAATTCAAAAGTGAAGTTGAGTCTACTAAATTCTTTTACCATTTTTAAGATTAATTCATAAACCCCCAATGGAATTAGAACAAAAGAGCTATTTACTCCAGGTAGCACCATCCCCGAGACACTTATTGTCCCTCCGATGAAAATTAACCAAAGTGGAATAGAATCTGCATTGCTTACTTGCCCCATCTTTAAAACTGAGAAAAATGCAACAAATCCTATGATTAAGAATAATAAATCCGTTAAATTGGGTTTCTTTACAACTTTAATTGGGATGATAATTGAAGCAAGGATGATTCCAAAAAATATTGCTTGTACTATCGTTTTATTGTTCTCGTAGAAATAGTCCACGATATTAGAGAAGAGAACTATTCCGATAACCATTCCTATGAATAGTTGAATACCATAAGCAAAGTTTATCTTTTTAAATGATTTAATTAATTTATCTTTCGAGATTTTTCTGATTATGAATTGTAGAAGATCTCTAACAAAGTTTGTTACACCTTCTAATAAGTTGAGAAAATCATCATAAATACCTAGTAAGAGCGTGGCAGTAGAGGCACTAACTCCAGGAACTATTTCTGCAATTCCCATAATAATGCCATTAAAAATGTTTTTTATCCCTTTCATGTTAATTCTTCTTTCTTAAAATTATATTAAGCCATTTATGACTCCTGACTACTGTGTCGATTTTTTCAACTTTAAAACCCGCTTTTCTAGCTCTTTCGATAATTTCATCTTTTGAATATAGGTGATAGAACTTTTCTATTTTTTGATATCCTCTTTCATCGATTTCCACTTTTTCACCATCTCCTTCACGAACAACCAAGTAGAAGATTCCGTCATCTACGAGTGCATCGAATGCTTTCTTGAAAATCAAATCTTGATATTGTTCTTCTATGTGATGTAGTGAATTTCGAGCCCAGATTCCTTTGAATTTATCTTTTCCGAAATCGTATTTCACCATATCGTCAACTATTAATTCCATATCAGGATTCTCAAATTTAGCAATCATTGCAGATTTAGGAGAGATTTCGACACCAGTAACCGTGTATTTAGTTGATAAATATTTTGCGTCTTGTCCAAACCCAGTTCCGAGATCGAGAACTTTCGCAGGTGGGTGTACCATAGAAATAAACTCATCAAGCTGAATATGTGATACAGGTTTGCCGGCGAATTGTTCGTCATATGAACTAGCTTCTTGATCATAGGCAACGATATTTGTCAGATGCCTTGAGCTCAGTATGAAAGCGGATTCATCCCCACTTATTTGTTTGTCTGCGCAGTGTCCAATCTTTAGTTCGTGTTTTTCGAGGATAGATAAAATTTGCTCTGGTGTATTTGCCTGATAGAGTACAGCTAACTCAGTCTCGTCAATATTTAGATTTGTTTGAAGGCTTTCTATAATCGGATCCCAGAAATCACCATACAAGATAACTGGTTTGTGACAACCATAATAAAGTTTTGCCAATGCCCAGACCATACCAAACTCAGATACAGTTCCTGTTCCACCTTTACACACTAGATATGCATCACCTTTCTCTATTAAACCCAAAGTTCTAGTCATATAGTTTGAAGCGGTTTCATATTCATCGGTAACATTTGCTAGATTACGCCCTTCGAAAAATGAGGCCAATTTAGGTTGCCAATATATTGCGATTGTGTTTCCATCAACAGATTCTGCTCCATCAGTGGCTGCTTTCATAACACCAGGACCACCTCCATTTACTATGGTATAGCCTTTCTGGGCAAGAAATTTAGCGGCATTCCATATGTCTTTATATATTGGGCTCTCTTCAGGAATTGCTGAATCTCCGAAGAAGGTGATATTGTTGAGAAGCCTTTTATCAGGTTTATCTGACATTTCTTCAATCTAAAAAATAACAGATTCTCATAATAACATTTCTCTTGTAATTTGTCCTTGCATCTGGGAAATTATAGAATATAGAAAGTTAATTAAAGAAATGTTCGATTTACCAGAAGATGTTTCTAACAAAAAATACATAAGCACCGAACCCGAGCCAATTGGGGTAAGCGGTGAAGATATTGCTTCGGAAGAAAATTATTCCCCAATCATAACTCCTACATATGATACGAAGAAGGTGACTGAAAAAGCAGAACCAAGAAAGAAAAAAGTGAGAGGTCCAAGAAAAAGTATTTTGACGAAGGAAAATTTTGTAAAATTTATTAAATACTTAAAGAAAAAGTGGGTTTATTTCAAAACAGTGCAATATCCTGCATTATACGCAAAATTCTATGACATATATTATTTTGAATTAGTGCCATATAAACCAATTGATATCGCATTGAAGGTTTTGATAATCCTGACGTTGCTGATAATTGTGTTTATCGTTTTGATGATTTTGACTGAGTTGCTCAGATTGATTTTCTAATGTTCCCCAGAAGTTTAAGAATTTCCAACTACCGATAGATACAGATTCAAAATGCCCCAGAATATTGATGAAATCAATCCAATTACACCCAAAATAATTCCGATTTTAGCTAATTTAGACTTAGCTGTAGATTGTTTGCCTCTAAGACCAAAAACGATAGACATTATTCCGAATGCCAGCCCTGGATATACAACTAGACTTGTGATAATAGAAAAAGTCCCCATGAGAAATGATGTAAGTGCATAGTTGTCATACGGTCCAGGTCTGTTACTAGCGACGGGTGTTTCAGGTTGCGTTTGTTGTTGACTCTGATTCACTGTTGGAGCTGGATTTTGTGTTGAATTTGGATTCTGCATATTTGGTAATAACTTACTTATTTTAGTATATGGGATTTGTTTATCAATAACAAATTACATTTATATTGTTTGATTAATTAGTTATAATTGGGCATGAAAAGTAACAATGACAACGAGAGAACCATCCAATCAATTCAAAAAGATATTTCTGACTTTGTGTCAAAACGTGATTGGAAGAAACATCACAATCCCGTAAATCTAAGTGAGGCAATAATTGTCGAAGCGGGAGAACTGTTACAGTTGTTTTTATTCACAACTCACAAAGTTATAGAAAAAGAGGCAAAAACTAAATCTCATTTAAGAGAGAGAATCGAAGAGGAGTTAGCAGACATATTAATATATTCTCTTGAGCTTACTGATCATCTTGATATGGATGTATCAGATATCATTACCAAAAAATTAGAAAAAAGTTCAAAAAAACACCCGGCAATAACTTAATTTATTATTTTATAGGAACATTATGAAAGTCAAAATAGACACAAACGTAATATTTACAGAATTCTTCAAACTTAGTGATTGGAAACAGAGGAGTCTGGGAATTGGGGGTATGTACTTGATAATCAGCGTTTTGGGTATGGCATTATTCGCATTAACAATATTTCTCATGCTAGGTGACCTACTATTCGCATTCCTATTATTTTTAGTTATTGGACTAATCTTACTAGTGACTCATCTCATTGTACAGTTGTATTTGGCAGGTTATAAATTAGATTTAGTTAAGGTAATGCAACATGATGGGCAGATTGAAAGTGTTGCACATCTAGCAGATTACGGAAGAAGGATTACTCAGGGTTTTAAACTGAATCTGTCACAATTAGCTTATATTCTAATTCCCACACTTATTCTGTTTGTTGGATCATTTGTAAATAGTTTCTCATCACAATTTATGGAAACTACCGAAGATCCACTTAGTGCGGAATACTGGATATTTTTAATTTCAGGAAATGCGGTTGTATGGCTTGGAACGTTCTTGCAATTTCTGACAAGGCTTCTTTTCTTCCCACTGCTAACAGCCAGATTTATAAATAACGAGGGCAGAATTGCAGATACAATAAATATGAGTGCAGTCTTAAATGCCATAAAATTGAATTTCAAAGAAATTCTAATAGTGGGTGGACTTATCTTCCTTGCACAAACAATTGTGATGTTTGCGATTTATATGTCTGCATTCTTCATATTACTATGTGTGGGGTTGTTCTTGTTGCCGGTTGCCTTGTCTGTTGGGACAGTATATATGCAGCACTTTGAAGCCAGGATGGTGACAAGCCTTTTAAATTCATCAGTTGTTAAAGAATAATTGTATGAAATCATTACCTAGATTTTTTCTTTCCGAATACGAATATGCAAAAGGTAAGTATTATCTTAAAGAGGAGAAGATATTAAAACATGCCCGAAAAGTATTGCGGATATCTAAAGGTGACAAAGTAATATTGTTTGATGGAGAAGGCACATCATATCTTTCCGAAGTCGAATTATTAAGTAAAGAAGTTTTGGTTGCGAAAGTCCTAGAGAAAAATGTTGAAGAAATCCCGGAGAGACCGCACATTATCTTGGCTCAGGGACTCCCAAAAGCTGGAAAAATTGACATGATATTACGAATGAACACCGAAGTCGGCGTTCAAAAATTTGTCTTATTCGAGAGTGATTATAGTGTCGTAAAAGCCAAACATTATGATGAGAAAAAAATGCAAAGGCTTGGAAAGGTGGTTCAAGAAGCCTCCAGACAAAGTGTAAACAATTTCATTCCTGAAGTTGCACCAGCATTAAGTTTTAATGAGTTGTTAAACTTAGAAGCAGATTACAAACTACTACTTCATACTGACTCTGAAGGTGGTGCAACAATAAATCTAAAAGAAATCAAAGAACAAATTAAAATTAAGGATAAAGTATTGATAGTTATTGGTCCAGAAGGAGGCTTCTCTGAAAAAGAAGTATCCTCTGCATTAGTAAGTGGATTCAAATTAGTAAAACTGAACTTACCGGTATTGCGGACAGAAACTGCAGGTATGGTTGTTAGCTCTTTTTTGTTAATCTAGGTTAATGAAAGACTCCAAAATAGAATCAAACCCAATTCTGAAGTTTTGGTTAAACACTCTCAGCTTTGGCGGTTTGGTTTTTCTCTTCGTCTGCTATTACTATTTCTTCCAAGGTGATAATTTTTCCCTTGAGATGATTAACAAAGCTACTGCATCAACTGCAATCATCCTGATGGGGTTGTCCTTTGCTTTGAGTGGTTTGGGATATTACTGGGATTTCCTCGACAGAAAAGTCCCTTATAGAAAATATCTAGGTTTGGTGGGTTATTTTTTTGTCCTTTGGCATGGTTTAAACTCACTTTATTTTTATTTCCTAGCAAATACAGGTTTAGAAAAGTTTGTACTTCATAAAGATTGGTTAGTGTTAAATTTAACAATTAACAATCGAATACCTTTTATACTTGGTGCTTTATCGTTGATAATATTCACCCTCATGGCATTAATTTCAAATAATTATTCTACCAAGAAAATTGGTGGTGTCAGATGGCGAAAATTGTTGAGGGTAGGGTATATTGCTTTGCTTTTTGCATTGGTTCATTTTACAATAAAAAACTTCGAAATTTGGATTAAGTGGTCCAAGGATGGGGCAAATACACTGCCTCAAATGAGTTCTTTAATAGCCGTATACATCGTATTGATTTTATTACTTCGACTTGCAATGCAAATTTCTCTCGCTCGAAAACCAAAGCCAGGAATATTGACAGAAAAAGTAGAAACGAATAGTACTAAGTCTGAAACTATATCAAGAATTACAAGAGGAGACTCCGTGGTCCCTCCCTTTCGGCAGGGCAAGCAAGCCACGGAGAGACACTGCACAACGGAAAGAAGGTGGTGGGAGATAAAGATTAAGAAAGTCTAAATAATACTTTTAGCAATCATTTTTTCTTCATCTGTAGGAATAATCCAAACCGGAAGCGAACCTCTAGAGCTAATTTTCATATTTTCTTCTACGTTTATTTTTCCTTTGTTTTTTCTAGATATTCGTATGTTATAAGCAGTTAGTGATTCACAAATACGCTCCCTAAGAACATCCGAACCAGATCCGACACCACCACTAAAAGCTAAAACATCTAGCCCACCAAGTGCTACGATATATGCACCGATGTATCTAACAATATCGTAAATATAAATTTCAATTGCTAGATGCGCGCGTTTATTACCTTTCTTTTCTAATTCCAATAACTTTCTCATATCTGATGTGATTCCAGAGATTCCCATAAGTCCGCTGAAATGATTCATCAGATTTTTGAGTTCCTTGAGAGGGTAGAGTTTCCGCTCGACGAGGTAAAATATGATTCCTGAATCGATATCTCCAGATCTTGTTGCCATTGTTAATCCCTCTAGAGGAGTAAATCCCATTGAGGTGTCATAGCTTTCCCCATCTTTAATTGCAGTGATACTTGCACCACCTCCTAGATGACATGAAATTACTTTTTTGTTCTTTTTCTCGAGTGTGGAGATTTGTTCGTAGATGTATTGATGGGAAATTCCATGAAAACCGTATTTTCTGATTTTATGCTTTTGGTATAAATCATAAGGAAGAGAATACAGAAATTGTTCTGGATTTATGGTCGAATGGAAAGCCGTATCGAACACTCCATACATGTTAATTTCTGGGAAAAATTTCTTAAATTGTCGAATAATTTTAATCGCAGGGGGGTTATGGAGGGGCGCCATATCGTTCAACTGCTCTAAATCGGCAATTACTTTGTCAGTTAACTTCGTGGGTTTTGTGAATTTCTCACCTCCATGTACAATTCTAAAACCAATTTTTGAAATTTCGTAACCCGCAATCTCTTTTGCTACTAGAAGATGTGGTTTTTTAAATTCACTTTCTGTAATTTCCCAAACATACTTCTCCCCATTTTTTACAAGTTTCGAGACAAATTTTCCTTTAATATTCTCAATATGTCCGAAAAGAACCTCGTTTAAAGCAGAGTCGAAAAGCTTGTATTTAACTGAGGTACTTCCTGCATTTACTGAGAGTAAATGTTCCATTATCGGAATTTAAAAACGAAGTTTGTAACTTCGGGAATATCTTCACCCTGTT
>CALMQQ010000015.1 GCA_937871845.1 uncultured bacterium | reverse complement strand
CGCTCGTTCGTCCCCGGCCGCCAGCCCTGGCCGCCGCGCGTCTCGCCGTTAGGACCTCCTCAATAACTGAGATCCAAGATTGAAATTAATCCCACGTGGATTAATAAACAAATTGATGCCGAACTTTCTCGTTCCTTTTCTAACCGCGATGCTCGCTGGCAGCTTGCGTGTAAACATTGTATTATTGAATGAGAATCGGCGTATAGTGAACAATCAGTATCGTAACTTCAATGACTGATGTTATTAAATACCAATTGGTATTTAATCGAGTTGACCTTCAACAGTCCATGAACTTTGAGGTAAGTAATCCATGATGAACGCAACATCTGCTTCATTGGGTAATATCATCTCTCGAGGGTTGAATACCTCAATGATCTTGGCTTCAACAAAATTGGGCTTATCAATGGGTCGACGAAAACGAAGTGGGAAAGGGATATCCCTGTCAAATAGCTCTGTTTTGCTAATGATAATCAAGTCTGATGTAGGCATATTCCGATATTTAGGATGAATAGGTTCATTACGAGAGATCATGTCAGCACGTTCACCAATAAGCCTAGCAGCTTCAAATGGTGTCATGTATCTGGTACTTCTACGATAATCTTCTTCCCCAGGTGCTGGTGCATAAATAATCATCTTACTAGTCTTTGGTTGTTTTGGGATATTGACACCAGGTGTTGTAATGTTCGAGCCACGCACTGAATTTCGTACCTTCTTAGGTACAGTCCCTGAACGTCTAGAAACATCATCTGCATCAACTTCGCTTCCAGACTCCTTAGACTCCTCTTCATCTTCCGAAGGGAAGCTAGAGAAAGACGACGCAGAAACATCTGATTCGCTGCTCATTTATGTCTGTCTTTTAATGTTGACGTTTGGAATATAAGACGTCAATTCAATTAATAAAACCTGGAGTAATCTCCTCATGTCTACAGAAGCTGGTTCGGAAAGCCCCGAATACGCCGATTTCGACTCCGATGTTATTTTTAGTGTCGAATTTGCGTCATGTCACATCTTTAGACAACTCTTAGAGTTTCTAAACCCTACTATGGACAATCTTCCCATCTTCTTTGGAAAAGATGAGATTTCCATGATATGTAAGAATGGATCGGAAACTTTATTCTTTCAGGGGTCTATTGACGTATGTAACCTTACCGATTATTATTTGAATCCAATGGTGACTCGTGAAGACGAAAATGCTTCTCATGTCATTAATGTACAGATTGCACGACTTCTCAAGTCTGTCAAGGATCTACCAAAGAAGGGAACGTTCAAAATCTCTCAGCGTCAAAGTGATCTCGATAATATCATCCTTACCGCAGTTGATCATTGCACTAATAATCCATTTAGATTGCTTCATATTCGCGACGAGGACATAAACATTAGCTTTGATGAAGAGAATCCTATCCCGAGTAATCGTCCCAATCGAACGGTCAATCTTCAAAAGTTTTCTCATTTTGCCGCAGGGTGTGGAAAAAGCTCTAGCCGTAGCTCTTATATCCGTTGTTACCCCCATGGTGTTGACATTTTAGGTACCACATCTGATAAAGGATCTGGAGGTCATGTCGCTTGGGGTCCATGTCCCGAAACTGAACGTATTTGTGATATTAAGGTTGGCGCTGAAATCATGAAGTCGATGGCCAAGTTAAGCACACTTTTCCCCGAAGGTATTGTTCGTTTCTATTGTAATGATCCCGATTATATGCGATTAGAAATCCCCATTTCTGTTTTAGGAACCGCCTTCATTTACATCCGTAAAACGGGAGGCGGTGTTGTTTCTAAGAAAGATTGATTTCTATGAAACCAATGGTTTCATTAAAGTTACGGCTTTGTTAATACAACGTCGCATTGACTGTCAGCGACTTCGCATTGACTGTCGGCGACGTCATGAATCAACACTGCATTCCTCACTTCTCTCAAGCACTGAGGCTCCCAATGCTTCAAGCGAGACCTTTGGTCAATCCATGTGGGGCGTATCATCATGCAAACACTGAGCTAGCTCATGAAGTGAGAACGAGGGCTCATTCTTATGTTCCAAGCCCTCGTTCACGTTCTGTTAGTATAGATACTGCTGCTCTTCTTCAGAGTTTACAGGCTCTTCGTCGACCTTCAACATCAAATATACCTGTTGTGACGGTCAATGGGCATACAACGGTCAACGGATGTGTAATCGGTAGTAGTGGGGAAATTTTACCGCCGATTAGAATTGGTCTAAAGACACCTATTCGACCACCGAGTCCAAGAGCCGAATTGACTCCCGAAATCGATCAGGATGAGAGTATTTTCGAAGGAAATGTTTCACCATTCCCAATGCTTCCGCTTGGATAATCTGTTTCTGTTTACCCATATTATGGGTAAAAATGACCCGAGTTATATGTCGACTTTCCAATCATTTATTTTTAATAATCCTCTGGGATAAAAATTGAAAAATCGCGTTTGGAACGTTTTTTAACCCGACACTTGACTCGGGTCATTTTTCATGAAAAAAGGCGCCGTGACTGAGAGCTCACGTCAAAAAAATCCAAAATAAAACAATAATTAACTCCCAAATTTCTCAATGCACCATTTTCAATAAACTCTTTGTTCCGGAAAATCAAGATTCTCGAACAATCTCAGATTAAACTAATTTAATCCGCCAATTACAGTCATCTTCGGGAATACACTAGGGCTACGTTGAATAGCATCAGTAATTACTTTATGTTCCGGAGCTACACCTTCAAGAGCGTGGCCTACACCGACATGATTATTGGCGCTAGAATGTCCACAATCTTTCTTACAAATAGATAGACTATCATTACTACCAGGCGTAGCTCGATAGTACTTGATAGCTTCCATTGGGGATACTTCAGGCTTACCGTTCCTCCGATTGACCTTGTTGTGCATCTCCACGGTCCAGTTAAATAACGCATCGTTATTGTTATGTATAGGCGGAGGGAACTTCTCAAAATTCTCTGTAAAATGAGCACGACAGTCCAGACAAAAGAAATGCTCTTTGAGAATCTGAATTGCCCATAGAACATGGCCAACGTCTTCCTTAGTTTTAGCATATGCTGCGTTTCTATGTAGAGAAGACCATTCGCCAGGTCCTTCTTTATGAATGTTGTGGGGTTGCATTTTTTTATATTGGTAAAATATCAATGGTGAAGATTCATGTTTTTGCCGTTAGATACAAAGAGAATCCAGAGCCATTTATCAAAAGATTCTACGCAGACCCGATTGTTAAATCAAGTAATATCAATTTAACGATAATCAACAACTACGACTATTTATCGGTTGAAGATCCGAGAGTCACAGTTATAAATAATACTCTTAGACCCGATTTCTCAACGGGTCATTTATCTCGTAATTGGAATGAAGCTATCATCAACGGTTTCCGAAATCTTAATCTCCCGTCTGTAGATTATGTCATTGGTGTACAGATAGATGCTATCCTTGGCGATACTTGGTATCAAGATCTGATGAAAGTATTAAAAATTTATCCAGAGCTACATTACCTTGCTTTAGGAGAGGGTGATGAGTTTCAAGTCTTTACGCCACAAGTAATTAAGACTGTTGGTCTGTATGATGAACGCTTTTGTAATATCGGGTATCAAGAAGCCGACTACTTCTATCGTGTTAGACTCTTGAAACCTTTGAACGCGGTGATTCTCGATCATAAACATGGTCGGGTAATGAATAACATTGGTTTAGACGAATTAGATGTTCGGGGTATTGTGATCCGCAACCCATCTAAAGAAGTCAATGATGCCCATCGATTAAGTATGGCACATCATAACGATTCTTTGAAAGTGTTCTATTACAAGTGGGGCCATACAAACCCAGAACATTGGACTGAAATAGAAATCGATCCAGGAACCAGTAGAGGAAAAGAATTCAGGTATTATCCTTATTTTGAGAAGGCGGTTGATCCTTGGGTTTATGTAATACAATAATTAAAATCCAATGCAACACTTGCATGAACTGGTTTACTTTGAAAGAATCCTATGATCATCCCGCGCATGATAACAATGAACATTCTAAATTCATGCCCATACATTAACACAGACATAACCATAATTATAACACAGACATAACCATAATTATAACACAGTAATAACTGTGTTCATTCAGAACAACTATCGTCATCTGACGCATGCCGCATCAACACAGTTTCATCATGTCCCAAAATGGTATTCCCCCAAGCTTCACAATACAAGATCACATCACTTTGATCATCCTTCTTTCGATCTTTCTTAATAATATCACGGGCTATTGTATCCCCATTTCTTTCAAGTATATCGAAAGCCTTAATAGTCGCCCACTTCTTTAAATCTAAACCCCTATGTTTCCTAACCCCAAAGTATCTTGACTTAAAATAAGGCGCAACTTCAACAATCAATGGGCGTTGGGCGGAAGTACCTTCCTTATCAAGTAGCCCAAAATCACAACTTACGGCGAGAATAGTAGAAACAATATGTTGAGACATTCTAATAGCCTCTGGATTACGTGATAATTGTGATTCTACGAGAATATAATCACATTCTCGTAATTCTCTACGAATATCATAAATTGTTCTAGCCATCTTCATATAATAATGTTGCTCTGTCGACTTTCTAACACACTTTTGTTCTTTATCCTTAGATCCTTTGACTCCAGGATTTCGTTTATCTTTAGGTACTCTACTTGCTGTCTGGATACGAGTTTGAAATAAAGTTTCCACTAGGATGAAGCCTGTACCAGCTTCATCAATATGTCGTTTCTCAATTCGACATCCTGTATTGATAATACCTGGATCAAAACAGGCAATTTGTAGGAAATCTCTTTGAGGATGTTTTTCAAAGTGCTTGTCTGAATAGTTCAAAAATACACAGAAATCTCCGCTAATCTTTGGTTCAATATGGACGAATCGCTTTAGCTTGTTAATCAGCATAATGGTTTAAGGCAGCTCAAAATTATCAAAAGAAGACATCAATACCCATGGATAGGTCTCCGAGAGATGACACGAAGTTGGTAATGCGGGGGAAAGAGGTCACCGACACCGACGCAGATCGTCGTGAAGCTCCCAAAAGCCCATGTATGGGGATGGGAAAGCGTGGAGCAACACTAAGTGAATCGACATCTTTGATCCCCCTTCAAACACCTGGCAAGAATCCTCATAACCGAACGATAAGAGCTTCATCTCCGTTCCATGAAATTCAAGATCATGACAATCATCATGATACCAAGAGTTCTGATAGGGCAATTACTGAGTCTAGTCGAATAAGTTCTGTTAAGATTACAAGCACAAGTCCTTATCAAGCATCTATTCCTGGAATTCGCACCATTAATGAAATGAGAGCTTCGCCAGGTACTAAAAGTCATGTTAGTCCTAAGCATTATCCAGGAGAACCTTGGACTAATAGCCCGACCCATGATGGGCCACATAATGGACAAATGCCCTTTTATAATGGTCAGCCTATGTACTTCCCATATCACGGCATGCCAATGCAACCAGGGCCTGGTGTAACAGGTGCTGATCCGAGGAGTCTTCACCCTGGTTATACTGCGTATCCTGGATATCCCTTCCCATGGGGACCCCAGGCACCAGTACCAGTACCAGTGGCCGCCGCTGCGATCCCAGCTGCTACAAAGGGGCGAGTCAAGCCTGATTACAAGGCCATGACTGATGCTGAGCGGCAAGATGCTCGTGACATCTTTGAGGCTGAGTTTAAGATTATGAACCATAAGTACAAGGAGAAGAAGCTTCCCATGATTAAGCAGGGAATGTCTCTAGAGGCGATCGATGATCTGTATGAGATGAATCTTCAAAGTCTCGAAATTGACGAAACTGCTGGACAATTTCGGATGTTACTTCAAATCATCATTATGGGAATTGAATATGCAGGGAAGAGATTTTTCGGTGTTGATATGAGTAAGTTCACTAAACGTCAAATGGCAAATATGCATAAGTACGATCGTCTTCTTCTCATTCTTGGAAAGAAGTGGAGTGGTGATGGTGCAGGAATGAGAGTTGAGTGGAAGATCGTTATCATGCTTATTCTGAACGCCATTCTTGTTGTGTTGACCAACCTCTTTGCTAAGAAGACAGGGGCTGACTCTGATGAAGCTTATGGGTTCGTTGGTCCTTTAGCTGCGGATTATATTGATAGTATGACAGCTGATCCTATTCCAAAGGCTGTTGATCCTTTGACTGGAATTCGTAAAGTTCCAGTTCCAAAGGAAACAAATCCCATGTGGAACATGGCAGCTAACTTTATGGGAATGGGGAATAGTGATAACATCATGGACTCTATCACCAACTTTGGTGGAGATTATTTGGCCAATATGGAGATGCCAGGACAGCAGCGTCAACACCCGGTGGATGCAGCGCCGCAGAAGCCAACTGCTGTACCGAGGAGACGCCGCCGCCGTGTTGTCGCTAATTCAGACGAGGAATGAAAATATACCTATAGGTATATTCCAGTTGTGTTTAATGACGACATCTCTAACTTTAATTCAAATGATGGGTGTAAACGTGAGATTCGTTCGTTCGCACATTTCTTTAAACCAAGCACTTTGGCGTTTCAGCGTGTCTGAATTAGATGGAACCTTAAAGTCTTCGAGCCGACAATTATATTTCACTGCACGCAAATGCCAGAATAAACGTAAATGAACGTTAATACTACTGCCAACTGGATGGATTTCTCTAAATACTTCTTGAGTTCTCGAATAATCATCGAGTATCACTGAAACCAAATGAGAAATATCCGGAAGTTGCCATCCCCACAATAGATGAGCAATAAGATCCATATCTCGATAATATCCTGTGTTCTTTGTTTCCTTTAGACCATATTCGAGAAGACGAATTGATGTTTCCTTTCCCCGATGACCATATTCATCTGGTGTCATCGCTTTGATGACTTCCGATGGTGGCATTCCACAGTCCTTATGGAAGAACTCCCCAAGTTCCTCTATCAAAGATGAAGGAATTTCCCGCTCTTGAATACCCTGATAGGCGTTAATGCAGCGAATAAAGTTTGTTTTGTCTTCGTAAGCACTACGGGTATTAACTTCAATACGATCAGGGTCCTGATGAGGAGCCTCTGAACTGTAAATGTAATCAAACCAATTACCGCAAGCACAGTAACAAGAACCCTGATCCTCGTTAACTTCCATTTCTTCAATCGTTTGGCCACAAACAGGACATCCAATCTTAGATTGTGGGTAGTAGACAACGTCCATCGTGATAAAATCTCTTGCCAGATGCAAGTAACGTTCTATTATTTCCACTCTAATAATTGCGCGTTCTTCTAGATCTTTATCTTGTTCAGCTGTTTTCTCTTGGGCTTTACCCCCAAAAACAAACTGATGAACTTTACCATAAGTAGTCAATGTGATGTACTGGTCTAGCAAAGGTTTTGCCGCAGTAACGTATTTATTCCAAGAATCTTCTGTGAATTTATCCAACGTCTTCCTGATATCATCGGCCTTCTTTCGTCGCGCAATCGTCTCTAGTGTTAAGTGATCAGAATCTGTCATCAAAGCTGTAATTTCTGCCAAATACATTGGGGAGTTATGTCGGTAATACGAGAAAACATCACGAATTGCTTCATGAATTTTAACAATCGGTAGGTCAGTTGTATAATGACCTTTGATGATGTTAGGCAATACCACACTTGTTGCAGCCGGATATGAGTAATCGCATTGCGCGGATGTAGTACTAAACCCAACGGCTTGACGTTGAGTCAATGAACTTGTTATTCCAGAACCTGCGGAAAATGGGTTCTTTGACTGCTGTCTAACTGATGTTAGCCCAACGAATTTTGATCCGGTATAAGAAGACTTAACCGGAGCGGCTTTTACGTCCGATTTGCTTCCAAAAAGATACATACTTTTATTATTTCTACTCTTGTTATAGTATGGCTAGGCGTTTGTGAATGATGCCACTAAAATGCGAGCAGGCTACCAAAAAATATCATCTTCTAGTAATCAAAATTACTATAGCTGTTTAACCTGGATCCTGCAGCTAAAACTCTCATAAGAGTTTTACTTGCGGGCCGGGCGCGTGAAGCGTCCAGTGCGCGTAGCGGTACGGGGAGGCGATGTCGAAGTCGGGCTGGCACGAGAGCGGGCCGGAGATGAACGAGTGGGCGATGACCTGGTCGGAGACCTCGGGCTACGGGGAGCCGACGAGGAGGAAGACTGGGGAGTCTTACGAGTCGTCTGCGTTCTCTTGGGAGAGGCAGCCCGCTTAGAAGCGGGCTTCGCCGATGCAGTCCTCTTGGGAGAGGCGGCACGCTTAGCAGCAACCTTCTTTGCAGGAGCCTTCGGCTTCTTTGAAGTCGACGAACGCTTGCTCTTGGAAGAGCTACGGCTAGACGCACCCCTACTCGTTGAACGAGACTTCGAAGCGCCACGACGAGCAGGGGAAGCACCACCACGACGACTCGGGGCAATCTCCTTAGCCTGCTCCTTAGCGGCAGCGGCGGCATCAGCGACGTTAGTCCCGGGAGTCTTCTGAATGTTGTAAAGCGTCAAGAACGCAACAACACCCTTGTGACCAGTATCTTTCTGTGCAACAAAGTGTGAAAGCTCTCCGGAACCAAGCTTGACAGCCGTCCCAGGAATCTTGTCCTTCTTCACTCGACGCTGACCATGGCCGTCATCGGTAAACTTGGTTACATTGTAATAGACATCGGGGTCCTTCTCGATCTCAGCGAGAAGCGCAGTAACCTTGACAGCCGCAGCCTGACGACCAGACGATCGACGAGCGGTCGGGGCATCACCCTGAGCCTTTCGAAGAGCATCCCAAAGGTCATGAAGCATATACACATCAATCATATTCTCTTTAGCATTCTTAGCCTCCTCTCGGGTAGCATCACGCGCAGCTACACGACCAGCAGTAGCTGCCTCGAGGACACCAGCAATGGAGCCACCTCGAACAGTACGACCGTTGAGGCCCTTGATCGAAACAGGGGCGGTGTCATCTGAGTTCGCCTTATTGATAAGAACATCGGCCTCATAGGCGTCCTGAATATCAGCGGCAGTGTCATCACCAGCCATACCAGCCTGCTTGAGCCACTCGACAACGTCGTCGGGATGCCCTGCAAGACGGGTAGCAAAAGAGTAAGCAAAGTCTGGGTGTTTCTCCCACATGGTCTTGCGACCAGTGATGAAGACCTTTGAAGATGCAAGCTTACCCTCCCTGTTCTCGCGAATGGACATAAACTTGTCCTGCTCAAGTGTCTTCTCAAGGTTCTCGCGAAGAGTCTTTCCCCCCTTACGTTGTGCGGCAGCAGTATCAGACATTTGTCAGAGATCAACTAGTTCGTTTTTGAGTGTTACAATACTCTTACGCTTGTGTCGTTCAATTTGTAATCCGAAGTCTTCAAACATATGTAAGAAATATGATTAAATTCGGTCAAAATATATACTAAAAAATATAGTTTGTCAAGATACACTTATAAGTGTATCGGGTAACATCATTTTCACACAGGTCATGATATCGTTGATCGCTATGCATCTTTCGTTTGAATCCAACGGATCGTTATCGAGACTCATACATCAGTATTCAGCTTATTATAACCATTGGTATGCGAATTGCTATGAATAATCTTCAAGCAATCGAGACTCAAGCGGAATATCATCACAGCTAACATCGGGACTTCCACCAATATCCAAAAAAAGTCTTCAAGATTCTTGGATCTTTCTTCATTTTCGCGAAAATGATGCGATCGAGTTCAACTTCTGCTATACCGCAAGGACATGTGATTTGCACTCGAAAGACCATGACTAGTTTAATTAGAATGGCTATCAAAGTTACTCATGGCTTGAAACAAAGACTATTAACCATTATATCTACGAATAACCCATAGGTTATTCATAATCTCTGATAGCAATCATATTCGCATGGCGAACCTTTCCATCCTTTGTACGACCATAATGCTTGAATGTTGCTAACTTACCCAAAACAAGCTTAGGATTTTTAAACCATAGCTTTCGAGTCGCATGATCTTCAGCTGGTGTCATAACGGCTTCAATACCAAACTGATCTTCGATATGAATCATAGCCATTCCTTTGCTAACACCCTTACCCTCTGAAACTCCGACAATAGTGCCCTCTTCTGTGTAGAATGGCTTATTCTTGAGAATGTTCTTGGAACGTCCACCTTTATAGTATGACTCCTTCTTCTTAGCTGCCGGGAGATTCTGTCCCATCTTGTAAATCATGGCTCCTTCATATTCGTACTCAATAAATTCAGATGTGATTGCATCAATATCGGCTATACTATTAGCAATCTGAGTTCGAACTTGTTTGATCTTACCGAAATCATTACACACCGCGACAGCTTCATCGAAAGCTGTATCAAACTCAACTGGCTCTGCACCAGCGTCTTCGAATGCTCTAGTTAAGATTTCAAGACGATCTTCAACTGGCATATCCATCGGCGTTCGAACACCAAAAACATAGTATTCAAGACGATCTCGATTAACATGTCCGCTCTTACGACGATTAGCAATACTAGCAATGGCTTGAAGTGAAACTCCGTGAATATAAAGTTCTCCATCGAGTTCGACGTCAAATGGGAACGAATCAAGTAATATATTAACTTCTTCACCAAAAATATCATCAAAGTCGTACATCTTGTTACCACGACTACGATATTCGATGACACCATGTCGATTACGCTTGATCATACATCTGATTCCATCTAACTTGGGTTGAACTGCAACAGGGAAGTACAAAATGTCTTTCTTTCGATCCCATTCATGAGCTGCCATAGCATTCCCTGAATCTGGAGGGGCCTCGCCAGCAAAACGATAGCCTTCCTTACGATGCTTAATCTCATAACGTTGCTTAAGTTCAAGCACTGCTTGTTCAACAAGAGTACGTCCAGATGAGTTTGTTTCGATCTCGTAAGGCTCAGATTCTTGGAGTCTCCCGCCTACTTGCCCATGAACTGTTGAAATGTTTCGACCATCAAAGCCTGCATACCAAACTCGAGCCGCGCCCTTAGAGTCTTCTTTAAACATGTGTGGGTAACGCCAGCCGCTTCTGGGAGGAAGTTCGAGGCTGTAAATCTGATGAAGCGGGAGTCTGTCAAGATCCATGTCCTTTTCACCAATTTTTATTCGTTTTGTTAAATCATTTGGGTATCTCGCTGGCATCAATATGTGACACCCATAAATTGATGTTAAGATCGAATAACTTTCACATAAAAATTTCACAATCACGTGATAATGTTCATCAGAGGAGCTATCAGGAATTCACGAGAGTACATGAACGCCTTGCAAAAGGTGAAACAAGAATCTGTTTATTTGCTTCAAGGTAGAGTCTGGGACAGTCATATACTTCACAACGATGATTTGTTTGTTCCCGAGTCAACTATCCCAATCTTTCGTTGTGAGCTAGCTTTTAAGAAGCCATTCATGATAACCCCTGGTTACCTGATCAGTATATCGAAGGGCATTGACTATGACGCATTACTTAAGGAGTTCCTTAGCAAGAATTCTATGGTCTTGGAACCATCAGGAGAGATTTACTGTGTACTTACCAACGAGAAGAGCGTTGTTATTCAACGTCGGCTTATTGGGTTTTATCAGCGAAGCCGTGAGAAGACTTCTCTTCTGTTTTATGATGATTCTATCAGGGAGGTATTCGAGTCCTTCAAGTTTACAAGAGTTTTGTCAATCGATGCTATCCCTCTGGCACAGAAGCATGAGCTGAATGTATCGTACGAAGATGTACCTCTCCACGTGTCCTTGACTCTTGAAACCTCGAATGCAAAGATAACTGAGCCAAGGATAACACACATTGATCATTCTGGTGGCCGTAGAGTTATCAAGACTCTTGAAGACATTCTTAATGGCGCAACAGTTGGGAAGGATTCGATTATAACGTCCAAAGAGTTCTCGGTGCAACATGGAGACTTTCTAGCCCAGGTTCATCGAAAGCTCACTGCGACTGTTGATGTGCCGGCTGTATTAAACGCCGTTTAATTAACCAATTTGGTTTAACTAGTCAATGACTAGTTAACAAACCTAGTGATGATCTTCCCATCCAACCCACGTTCACCGACAGGGTAGATGTGATCTGTGTTTTCATCAGTGATAAACAACACGGTCATGTAACTTCGAGGTAAAGAAACCCAAGTTTCGAGTACCACTGGACCTGTCTGACTTAAATCTGAAAGACCGTCAATAATCTGAATCGAAATCTCCAAATAATCAGCGATCATCAGGTATAGCTGTACCGATGGAATGTCAGAATCCAACTGCGATTTCACGATCTCTAAGAGATCTTTCTGTTGGCCGCGCTTTCCACCACGGCCTGTAAAGTATTCGTTCTGAAATCTACCCCTAGACAGGGTAAATAGACGTGCATTAGAAGGCAGCTTTAGCTGACCGACGGGGAATAATG
>CALMQQ010000014.1 GCA_937871845.1 uncultured bacterium | reverse complement strand
CGATTCTATCGTTGGAAATTTCCATACCAGAAAATACTGCAACCACCTGATCTCCCTTATAAAAGAAGAATCTATTCCACCCAGAACTAGGAGTGTTTATACGAACATCTAGTTCTATACCTTTTATATTGATGGTTTCTGAATAATCCCGTTCAGGTACTTGTTTATCTATTGGTTTTAATGAATGGGGATCATTATATAGGGGCTCTATTGGCATTGGAGTCTCATGTAATATAGAAAATAGTTCCTGGAACTTCATTATATTACTTACATAAGTAGATATAATGTCTGAACTGGTTACAGAAACATTTTATCAATCATTAAAATCAAGTCCATCCGGGCAAAGGAAGACGGGTACCCTCTTTGATGAACTATATGCTTCTCTAGAAACCTCTGAAAAACCTCTAGATAGAATTTTGCAACTAATTGCAGAGTTTCATGGTCCTTGGAATGGTAAATCTCGGGAACTAACCAACTTCACTGCATATCTTGCCTCTATAACTGGGTCTAAAAATTTACTAAATAAGGCCCTCCAATATGCACAGGATTCGTGCCTTCTTGAGCAAGTTGTAGGAAACCTACCACCAAGTTCAATAAACAAGCAAGACCCAACCACCTTTGCACTCATGCCAACCCCGCTACTCAGAGAATTTCTAAATAGGGCACAGAAAATTCATCCAGCAATAAATTTATATATCCAATTAAATATTGATACATTTCCATATTTCCAACCAATCAGCGAAAACGTTGGAACATACACAAATGAAGCAATGAATACTACTGAAATAGATCCTATTAATTGGGGAGATAGGGATGGGGTGAATTGTTCAGATACGAACACTCGAATGAATAAAAACACTTATTTAAAGATGATGGAACCCGTGTTCTATCTAATGGATGATGCAAATAACCTAATCAACACTTTATTTGTTAGGGCACTTCCCCCAGATAATAATATGTCCATTCTCCATGAAAATTATTCCCAAGAATCTCCAATATCTCACGGACATAATTTTTGTATGGATGTGTTTAATGCTGGGAGACATAGGGGGGCAGCACAAGAATGTGCAGGAATAATTTTGGACTTGGCGCAAGATGTTCTTCGATTAGTTAATAAATTCTTTTGTATAAAAGAATTAGCAAGGTATTCCGTAGAAGGATTTGAAATAACCATGTTTGAAGGTCCAAATAACGAACCAATAACATACATCGTAGATCAAAGTGGTCGTCCACTATATGATAATTCGGAACCAAACAATATTACTGACCCAACCAATACATTAGTCATCGGGAGTAACGAGGATTTTGGTGAAGAAATATCGTAATAAATATCCATATGACATTTAATGGTAGATATAGAGGGCTAGTTATTCAAAACAATGACCCGGATCATACAGGACGAGTTAAAGTATATGTTCCTGGTATAAATCTATTACAAATAAAGGATTGGAATCAGCGTAGGGAGGAAGATAAGTTCTTTACTGTACTTGGAAGTAATGCACAGAAGGCA
>CALMQQ010000013.1 GCA_937871845.1 uncultured bacterium | reverse complement strand
AGCAATATCAACACAGACTTTGGTTTCAGTAAATTTATTGTTTTCTTCATCACACACACCAATTGATAGAAGTCCATCATCTCCAGCACTGAAACTTGTGATTGTTCCACCTTGAACTTCAAGTCTAAGCTGGACAGCAGTGCTATTCATATCGGGACTAGCAAGAACAATGAATGTTTGTAATTCACTCGTTTTTTCACTCTGGGATTCCACCGTAACAGCTTGTGAGCTTTGTGTAAAAAGTGTTAAAGATACTACTGTAGCTAGGGCAAAGAAGAACTTTTTCATGGCAGTTTTTAAAAATAAACTAATTAATTTGGTCTTTTGGTTCTTTACTTGAAAAGAAAATAATCACAAGGAAAGCACCTACTAACACTACTAAGATACCAATAAGCAAAACAAATGGCAAGGAATTTGATTCGTTGACCACTTCTTCCTCGATAATCGGTTCTGGTAGTTCCTCTAGGGTATTGATTGAGTATGATTCAAGAACAACTCCACTCTCATTTATCAAATCTCCGTTAATTGTAAGATATGCATGATCAGGATTCGCGGAGAAAACTGGTTCAATCCCGGGTTGTGTTTCCACTGTGACTTTTAATAGAACTTGATCAGTTTGTATCAAATCTTTTTTTGCAGCAATTTCTATACAGATGTTCTGCTCAAAATAGGATTCGTTATTGTCGCATACTGGGATATAACTAAGATTTACATCATCACTATAAGCTACGTCAATAATCGTTCCTCCATCTACTTTTACACGAAATTGCACAGCCGAACTATCTTGGGTAGGTTCTGCAAGGATGTTGTAGACTTTAGTGTTATCTTGTTCGCTGACTAATTCTGCAGTTAATGCATTCACTCCAACAGTGAAGAACAATACCGAGAATAGAATTGAGAGACTTAGTGAAAAAAGAAAACGCATATTAAATAGTTAAAATATATATAAATCAGTATAAACAGAATATTTTATAAAGAAAAGACCCTTCTTTCTGAAGGGTCTTTTTTAATTCTATTTAACTTACTTTAAAGAGCACAAGAAGCTTTATTGTATCTTTGTGCAAAACTTTGGAAGTCAACTATGTCGACCTTTCCTAGTTTGTCTACATCTTTTCCTCCACACTCTCCATAGCTAATATGGTCAGTTTCCGTATCATCACAAAGTTTCTGATAGTAGGAAGCAAAACCAACTTGGTATCCACCAAAATCGTATATGCTAAACCATCCATCTCCATTCACATCCGCTGGTCCACAAATGAATCCTACTAATGGGTTTGTCGGTGTAACTGTTGGTTCCTCTGATACTATTGGAGTATCGCTAGGAACAGGAGTATCACTTGGGACAGGAGTATCACTTGGTACAGGTGTATCGCTTGGTATAATTGTCCCTGTAGGTGTATCACTAGGTATAATTGTTCCTGTAGGTGTTAGTGTAGGTGTTGGTGTGTTAGAACTTGTGACATCAGGTCCGGTTACTGTGAAATCCGAGGTGCAGGTATTGATTTTTGTATTGGTACCTGTCTGCACTTCCGCTGTATTTGTGATTACATCACCTTTTTTACCCTTGATTTTCATAACATATGCAATTCTCTTAACTCCTTCAGGTACTTTACACTCTAGGTAGTTACCTGTTATCAAAGCTGGAGTATCACCTGGAGAGACATCCTCTTTGGTCATGAGGAAGTAGAAACCTCCGATTAATAATACTACACCTGCTATTACTAATCCCCCTAGATAAGGTTTTTCTTTTAGTGTTGAATTAGTAATACTATCTTTATTTTTGTAAAGAATGTAATAGGTTACTCCACCAGATAGTATTGAGAAGAGTATGAAACTAAACAGTACTGATCCGCGGGAAGTATAGACATCGGATATTCCTAGTACCGCTGATTGAACTTCTTGTGTCTTGAGTTCACAATATTTTGGTTTTGATACTAGTTCCATCTTTTCACTTAAGTCATCTCTTACG
>CALMQQ010000012.1 GCA_937871845.1 uncultured bacterium | reverse complement strand
GGTAGAATTCTCCATTCCCTGTTCCAAAATCTCCCCATGAGATAGAATGTACGCCACTCACATCAAATTTTTGTATTCTTCGATTACCAGCATCTGCAACGTAAGTATTACCCGTACTACTTATGCCTATGCCTCTTGGTCCTCGGTATTGGCCATCTTGATTACCGGAACTTCCCCACCATTTTGTTTGGTATACATCTGATGAATTGAATTTCTGGAATCGATGATTCATGAATTCAACAATGTAAATGTTTCCGCTACTATCGAAGTCAACACTAAAAGGAAGGTTGAAGTTGCCATTCTCATTGCCATATGCACCGTATTGAGAAATATATGTCCCGCTTGTATTAAAAATCTGGACTCTGTTGTTATAGGTATCCATCACGTATACCTCATCAGAGGAGGTGAGTCCAATCCCCTGGGGGAGGTAGAACTGACCATCGCCACTTCCATTGCTTCCCCACTTTGTGATATATGTACCGGTCGAACTGAATTTTTGGACACGATGGTTAAATTCTTCGGTGACATAAACATTGCCGGTGCTATCTATCGCGATTGCAGTTGGACCGTCAAATTGACCATTTCCAGTCCCCAGTGTTCCCCATTTCCCAAGATAATTTCCACTTGTATCGAAATACTGAATTCGATTGTTGCCATTATCTGCAACATAAATTACATCGCTTGTACTGATTTCTAAACCGTCTAGAAAATCGAATTGACCGTTTCCTGTTCCGGGTGTTCCCCATTGTGTAATGTAAGTACCATCCGAGCTAAATTTCTGGACTCTTTTATTTGACTCATCTGTTACATATACATTTTCTAAACTATCGATTGCAATCTCTCTGGGATTATTGAATTGTCCATTTCCTGTGCCGTAAGATCCCCATTCTGTCTCTTTCGTTCCATCAGAGTTGAATTTCTGAATCCTATCTAATCCAGTATCTGCAATATATATGTCTCCTGTAGAATCTACTGCAATACCTAGTGGTTCAGATAATTGTGCATAGTAACCTCCGGTACTAAAGTCAGTATCGGGTAAATTAACTAAGTATGTAGGAGGATCAGTTATTGCTGCTTGTAATTCTTTGTTTAAATTTTGGAAAAGTGAAAACTGCGAAAATGTGAATAAGGTTATATTAATTAAAATGAATAAAGCAGACACGAAACTCAATGCAAGTGTAGGGTAATATTTAGTTCGGAAAATTTTATTATCTAGTTTCGATTGCGTAATATTGTCATCTTTGGCTTTTCCGAAGAATAACATAATTAGTGATAACGAAGTGCTTATGAAAATCTCCTGAATAGCCCACTTAAATCTATGAAGTATGTTTGACAATTTGAATTTACCTTCGAGTTTTCTTTCTAATAAATCATCTTTGTTACTAAAGTTCATCACTTTCCCCCCTACGTAATCATAGAACTTACTCATTCTTCCAAAGTCGGAAATATTTAATTTCTCAACTAAGACATCTGTGAGTTTATCGAATGCTCTCGGATGATTTTTGTTAATTCTAATAAAGTAATTGGGTAAATTGAGAGTTCTGTCGGTCCTTTCTTCTAATACAATCACAGTAACTTCTTTTGAT
>CALMQQ010000011.1 GCA_937871845.1 uncultured bacterium | reverse complement strand
ATCGGGATTAAACAAAATCCTCAAATAGCCAAGTACGTCTTTAACTTCAGCACGGTTGTAGAACCTAACGCCTCCCACGATTCTGTAGTTCACATTGGCTGTCAGAAGAGCTTCTTCGAGAGTCCTAGACATCGCATACGACCTATACAATACTGCGATTTCGCTTGGACTTACATTGTTCAGAATTAATTGACGTACTTCTTGGCTTATCCATTCTGCTTCGTCTTTTTCGTCCATCGCTTCATAAATCATAATTCCTTCTCCGTCTGAGTTCTCTGTCCAAAGTACTTTTTTCTTCTGTTCTGGATTTTTGCTAATAATCTGGTTCGAAGCTTCTAGGATTTTCTTGGTTGATCTGTAATTTTGCTCAAGTTTTATAATTTTCGCCTTTGGGTAATCTTTCTCAAAACTAAGAATATTAGTGATATTTGCACCTCTGAAGCTATAAATTGATTGTGCGTCATCCCCTACTACGCATATGTTTTGGTTTTTATCTGCTAACAGCTTGGAAAAAACATATTGCGCATTATTTGTGTCTTGATACTCGTCAATAAGTATAAATTTGAATATATTCTGATATTTTTCTAAGATTTTGGGATTTTTCTGAAAAAGCTCAACAGTCTTCATTATCAAGTCGTCAAAGTCAAGTGCAGAGTTCTCACCAAGCATGTCTTGGTAGATTGGATAAACTTCAGCAACAATTTGCTCAAAATATCCTCTTGCCATTGATTTATATGCTTCTGGGGTGATAAGTTCTGACTTTGCTGAGGAAATCATTGATAATACAGCGTTCGGATTAGTTTTTTTATCGTTAAGGTTTAATTTCTTCAATACTTTCCTTACTACATCTTTCTGATCAGTCGTATCGTAAATACTGAAATACCTGCTAATCCCAATCTCCTGACCATCTCTTTTTAATATCTGGACACAGATTGCATGGAAAGTACCTACCCAAGGAAGGAATACCTTCTCAGAACCTGGTTTGAGCTTCAAAAGCTGAACTATTCGTTCTTTCATCTCGTTGGAAGCTTTATTTGTGAAGGTCACAGCTAAAATATTGTCAGAGGTTGCGTGATGGTGTTCAATCAAGTATGCAATCCTTTGGGTAAGTGTACGCGTCTTCCCACTACCCGCTCCTGCGAGTATCAATATCGGTCCATTTACCGTTTCCACGGCGATTTTTTGTTGTTTGTTAAGGGAGTTCATAGGTATCTATTGTACTGGATAAATTCTTGTTGAGGAAATAGATTTTGACAAATTTATTCGATTACTTGTAGAATCGGGCACATTTATTATTCT
>CALMQQ010000010.1 GCA_937871845.1 uncultured bacterium | reverse complement strand
TTAACAATCTCAAGAAATGGTTACGGAAAAGTCAGCAAATTATCACAATTTCCTAGACAGAAAAGAGGAGGGCAGGGGGTATATGCAGCCAGAATCAATAAAAAGACTGGATTCTTGGCAACAGCAAGGATTTTTGACCATCCTGGAATGGACCTATTGATTATCAGCAAAATTGGAAAAGCACTCAGAACTCCAACAAATGATCTACCTGAGAGAAGTAGACAAACAGCAGGTGTCCGCCTAATGTCGCTAGAGAAGGGCGATGAGGTAAGTGCTATTGCTATTGTATAAAAAAAATTGTATTATTTGTGACACTATTTTCAAACAACGTTATATAATTCGTTGTGATATATAAAGGAAAACCGAAAAAAGAAATGCATTATTGTTGTTGCACACAAATTTTTATTATGAATAAATCACTAATCACTTGAGAGGTGTATACCCATCGTGTATTCCACCTCTCAAAAACGAGAGGTTTTTTTATTTTTTATCAAATTACAATGAAGAAGGCGAAATCGAGAGAAGAAATACTTGCAAAAATACAAGACCTAAAAAAACAAATTGATTCAATCGGCACACAAATCGAAAGAGATCGAAAAGAAAACGATGCAGATGATTCCGCTGTGTTACACGAGTTATTAGACAAAAAGGATTATCTAGAGCAGTCAATCGATTCGCTATTAGACTCCTTGAAAAATACTGAACTACCAAAGACTTTTGGTCAACAGTACAAAGTCAGCATCAATGGTAGCACTCGTGAATTCAAGGTTGTACATCCAACACAGGTTGATACACAAAATGGATATATATCTACCGAGTCACCGATTGCGCTTGCACTAGAAGGCAATGGAGCAGGGGACTATGTGGAACTTGACACTCCAGCTGGTAAGCAGGTTATCGAAATACTTGAGGTTTCTGCTGTAGCCTAGAGAATTCAGGTCTAACAACCAAATCATAAAAAAAATAAAAAAGAGTAGGGGAACCCTACTCTTTTAATGGATGGAATTCTTTATGAGATTTTTGTGCGACCTTGTCGCTCGTATGAACGTAACGGCTTGTCGTTTGTAATGATTCATGACCAAGAAGTCGTTGAATTGAAGCCGGATTTGCACCATTTTCGGATAAATAAGTAGCAAAACCGTGCCTAAGACTGTGCGCGGAAGTAGGAATATTTATACCAAGACGAGTTCTGTATTGTTTAATTTTATATTGTAAATAATTCACCGAAACTCTTACTGCATAAGGATTTTCAGTACCTAGCCGAGATCCTCTATAAGGTATAAACAAGGCCTTATATTCGTCATCACGAGTCATCAGATACCTTTCCAGATAATGTTTTGCACGTTCTGTGAGATAAACAAATCTTTGTTTTTTACCTTTACCAGTGATGAAAATTCTGTCATCTTGTATAACTTTTTTAGACTCATCAAGTTTCAAATCTTCAAGATTCAAATTTATAAGTTCAGAAATTCTCATACCAGTTGAAAATAATAATTCCAACATTGCACGGTTTCTGTAACGAACATTTTTTTTCTTTTCAAAATTTTCTGGAGATTCAATTAAAGAAATTAATTCATCTAAGTCAGCAACATTTGAAACGACTTTTTCAGTTTTAATTAATTTTATCGCATCTGCAGGAATTGGAACTTTTTCATCCGCATCTGTCAAAAATCTAAAATAACTCCTTAATGCTGATAACATACGATTTACACTGCGACTTCCAAGTCGACCTTGATACATAGAAAGCCTTCTAGATGCCTTAGAGCTCGATTCTTTGTGTTGCGTTTCAGGGAGTGGATTTTCACGATCATCGGTGACATTTTCGTTATTATAGAGGAATTTTAAATCTTTTAAATATTTCCCATTACGTAAATAGTCTTTGTATTTAATTAAATCTAATTTCCCGATTTCTTTAAATTTTAATTTCTGTGAATATAGAAAACTCGCAAAAACTAATAAATCTCTTTGATAGTTAGATACTGTTTTCCCTGAATAATTATTATTTATAAGGTCATAAAAGAAATCCTCTATTAAAGGCATCTGGCTTACTATTTCCTTATTATACTTGTCGAAATCATCCATGGTGCCCTCTTTTGATAAAAATTAGTAGGGGAGAAGCCCCGAGAATAAAGGGTATCCAAGAAATGAGGTAATAAAACTCAAATCTCAGAAATTTCATACATTAACAAAAACTATTAATAATATATGAATTAAAAATATTATAACTAATTATAAATAAATAGCAAAACACCCACTTCTCCGCCTTATTCTCTCGTTAATTGCATATAAGGGTTATTATACTCAGTTTCTATATAGTACTATTTCATCCTTATTTATTCAGAAATTATCTTTTATTATGGATTACAAATATTTATGAATTTATATATATCTCATTCCCCCATTATCTGGTCATATAAAGAAAATATGAAAACGAGGGAGTTAAAGGAAGACAATTAATTAATTACCTCTATTTAGAGGAGGTGACCGTTAATCCCCCACTCTGCTAGGAGAAACAACATTACGAAGATTAATACTAATAATGAAACGTATTCTACCCAAATAAATTGACTTATGAATTCCCTTATTTCGAGAGCTATACCGAGACATACGTAAAACACCAATATCAGCACAAGGGCTATATAAGTGGAATTTATGGGCCAGAGACTCAAAATGAATGTAAGTAACGCAATCAGTACACCAATATTTAATGATGCAATTATTCGTTGCCGTTTTGAGATTTTTATTGTCCAGAGGGTGATATAGACTAACAAAAATGTTTCTAATAAAATAAACACTTCTCGAAAAACTAGAAAGATATCGTTACTGAATACCAAAAAGAAACTAATGTATGCAATTATCATAGTCAAGATGAATTGCGATGCCCTACCCGCTTGACCTAAAGGAATTTCACGAATGTAAGAAACATTTAAAACATTAACAGTAAGAAAAGTTATATATACAAACACCCAGAAAAGAACTGCACTTAGTAGGACAAGACCTAGCTGTCCGAATTCGGAAAGTATCCCCGCTATAAGGATTTCGGACAAGAGGGATAAAGCGAATACGGTAATCGCTGGAAATAATAAAATAGTCACATATCTTTCTCCAGAAACTTTGAAATGAAGCACCCAATAACATAGTACATATGCTACGAAACTCAAGATGAACGGCTTTATCGGGTCAAAACTGAGATTTATTGGCCAGATGGTGCGGAAGTCATATTGTTGAACTAAGAGAAACAAGAACGTAAGCAATGACGTTGTTATCATTATCCTAGATCTTGTATTTATCTTTGGCATTTTTATAAATCTAATATTTCATATACTTTTTCCGTAACTACCCTACCCCTCGCTGTTCTCATAATAAAACCTTCTTTCAACAAAAATGGTTCATACACATTTTCGATTGTATCTCTATCCTCGGACAGTGACGCTGCTATTGTGTTTATACCAACAGGTCCTCCTTTGAAGTTTTTAACCATCACCTGCAAAATTTTCTTGTCTAGGCTGTCCAGACCAAAATTATCGATTCCCAACATATTTAATGTTTCTTTTACTGAGTTTACATCTATATTACTACTTGAATTGCTTTGCGCATAGTCTCTAACTCTTTTTAATAAACGTTGTGCAATTCGAGGAGTCCTTCTAGATCGTTTTGCTATTTCCTCAGAAGCTTTTTCATCTATCACAATATCTAATATTTTTGCTTTTTGTCTTATTAGCGATGCTAAATCTTCATAACCATAATAATCCAAGTGCATATCTACACCAAACCTATCTCTTAAAGGGGAACTCAACATCCCTACTCTAGTTGTGGCACCTATCAATGAGAATTTATTTAATTCCAACTTTAATGTCCTAGCTGAAGGACCCTTGCCAATGACTATGTCAATCGTACTATCCTCCATTGCTGAATACAAGATTTCCTCCAATGATCTATTTAGTCGATGAATTTCATCGATAAATAAAATCGCCTTATCTTCAAGGTTGCTTAATATGGCAGCCAAGTCAG
>CALMQQ010000009.1 GCA_937871845.1 uncultured bacterium | reverse complement strand
TTAAGATCTTCGAGCATCTTATCCTTTTGTGCTATTTGTAGGCTTAGTTCTTCTTGTGCTTCTTTTTTAGCTCCTTGCTTAATATTGTCTTGTTCCTCTAGCAACTGTTTCTCAAATTGTATCTTTAATTTTCCCTCTGTATCCTTTGATTCTCTAAGTTGTTTAATGAGATCCGAAACTTGTTTTTGTAATTCTTGGTTTTGTTTTTCTCTTTCTTCCGACTCTTCTTTAGTTGAATTGATCTTCGTATCATATTCTTTGCGGACTTTTTCTATTGCATCTTTTTTTGCTGATTCTGATATTTCTTGTTTAACTTGTTCAATTTCCTTTTGCTTTTGCTCTTCAAGTTGCTCTTGTTTTTCTTTTAAAGCTTTTATTTCAGCATCATGTTTTGCTTGAGTCTCTTGAAGTACTTTAGCCTCAAGTTCTTTGCGGATTGCATCCGTAATTTCAATTACATTTCCGCATTGTTCGCATTTTATAGTTGTTGCCATAAGTATATTATTATAACTTAATTGCCGAACAATTCTTTAAGTGATACTTTGTTCAGAAGATCAACCATGGTCAGATTCTCATTGTTTATTTGATTTATTCGATCGATCTTTATAAATAGAGATTTTATTCCCTCCACAATATAGTGTTGTTCTGAAATTGAAGGAAGAGAAAATTCAAACTGTATGATTTGGTCTTTTCTTAAATTTGTTTGCTTTTTTCCATCATCAAAAGATAAAAAATAATCATTTCTATTCAGAATTACATTCAAGAAAGCGGGTAAAATACAACTTTTTGCTTTAAAACCACAAATCCTTTGATTAAGGGAATATTTATCATCTCGTTCAACTAAATATGTTCTTGCAAGTGCTCTTCCACCTGGTACATCACTCATAACAAATGCAATATCTCCACTTTGAAGTGGTGTTAGCCTTTCCGTTACCATTTTTATCTTTGTATCACCTGAGTTCGAAACAAATTTAGAGTTAATTAATATAAATTTACCATTCTCAGAGACAATAGGTTCATGAGCCTTGCCATTAAAAAAGTCTGCCACTTCAAATAACCTACATATTTTCCAACCTGTACCTATGTCAGTAATTACGTCTCCCAGATTGTCTCTCCTCCATTTTTCTGATAATTTACCTGTTATCGCATCATTGAGAATTTGTTGGCGGAGATTTTCAATTAACTGGGATCTAACTTCTATTTGTGAACCCATCTGATTCTTGAAATTTTCAGAATCTTCATAACGGTTTATAACTTTTAGTTGAGTGGCATAATCGGGAATTTCAATTTCTACATCTGCTAATCTAGTAAGTGTTAGAGTGACGTTAGCTGCCCCAGTCATTTGCGATACCAATAATTCCTCTTTATTTATTGTTAGATACACATAAAGATATTTAGCATTAAGATAGTCATGATCTATTGGAATAAGAGTAGCAAGTATATTTCCAACAGCATATTTACCATCTGCGTAATGTAGCCTTTTTATACTTGCATGCCCGTGACCAGTAGAAGAGACAAGGGGTACAATTGTCGCAGGTTCATTGAAATGCCATTCGTTGTGGCTTAATCTTTCTTCAGCAGTTACAACCAAAGGATATTCTCCTTTTACTGCTTTCGTAATACCTATCTTGCCTTTTTCTATTTTACAAACATCCTTGAGTTTTACTTTCTGGATTTTATATTCCATTATTTTTATACGTATCGAGTTTAGTTTTAAATTTATCCTTCCAAGTTGAAAACTCAGTTAGATCGTTTCTAATAGCAGTTTCATCTGGAAGTTTTGGGACAATCTCGAAGCCCCCATCATGTTCTGTAATAGAATACTTTCCATATAAATCAATCAAGTAGTTAATATCATTTTTGTCTGTGACCACATAACTGGCCAGTAGGTCTTTCTTGACCGTAATGTTCTTGCTAAATCTTTGGATTGCTTTATTTGAAAGTATCTCTTCTATTGATTTCTCGACAAGAAAACGCATTTTCTTCCGAATTGAATCTAATGCGTTATCTTTTCCACTTGTTAATGAAGATAATTTATTAAGTTCACTTTTGATATTATCAATTCTTTGTTGAACATTCTTAGCTAAGAATGGTACTTCATCAGTGACGATTCCACTACTCTCCGCAAATTCTAAAGACAAAGATTTACACTCTTCTCCATTAGTTTCCTTTGAACCATACATAAGTAAGCTAAGAAAATAAAGGTCGTGAGTAAATACTATTATTTGTCTGTCCTTACAAAGCTCTATTAATTTATCAGCTATAGCCTCTCGATAATCTTGATCAAGAGAATTTACAGGATCATCGAATACGATCGTGTTCTTCGCACCACCAATGGTACATTCGGCTAAGAACCCAGAGAGTGAAATTATTTTCTGTTCACCTTCACTCAAAACAGAATTCATACTTCCGTTAATTGTTGAGAATCCCAATTGGTGGAAAGTAGTACCGCTATCTGTTCTGGTTTTTTCTAAGCAAACTTTTGAAGCAAGATCAGTATTGAAGAAATTAAGTACAGATGTAAATTCAGTTTTCAACAAATTAATACCATTAGTTTCTAATAAGTCCCCTATTTTTTTTGAGTATTGAGATGTATTAAGCTTAGCTTTGCAAGACTTATATCTTTCTTTAAGAGAAGACTCTGTTAAATATCCCAGAAGTTCGGTTTTCTTTGATTCAAGGTAGAGCAATGCATCTAACTCTTTTTTTTCCTTTTCCAAAGTTGGTCTATCTTCTAATAATTTCTTATTTGCGAGAATCTTTTCTTCTATATTTTCTACCTCTTTAGCGATTAAATCGGAAATGCACTTCAATTCCTCTTTATATATAACACTATCAATTACTTGAACTTGATCACTTTTCACTTCTTCGAGTGTTACTTTACTTTCTGATACTTCTTCTTTTTCCTGATAAGCAGATATTAGGATCTCATTTGTAGCTTCATTTTCATCT
>CALMQQ010000008.1 GCA_937871845.1 uncultured bacterium | reverse complement strand
AATAGAAGTATTGTATCTGAGTTTGAAATTCGTTCGAATTAACTCAATTAATAGGTCTCTATGATTTGCTTTTGTATGTAATATCATTAAATTATTTTTTTAAGTGTACGATTAAAATCTCCTCGATAGATGACCAATCCCCAGTTTTGAATATCTTTTTTCAGAACGGTTTCTAGCATAGCCTCATCATCGAGAGATTGTCTAGTAATATTCGACAACATTTCTTCTCCTACCTCACCTATTTTACTAATAATTCGATCAGTTTTACAGGCTAACCAAAATTCGTCAGTAATTAATCCCGTCAATAAAGTGTTTATTTTCAATAAACTGTTTATATCAGTTGGAGAGAAGAAAGTATACACCTTGGAGCCAGTATTATTTAGGTGCGTAGGGTGAGTATGCATATTAAAAAGGAATCCCGAATCGATTTGCTTCGGCGATTGATCAGGTGCAAAATAGTCTTTTTGTATAATTCGACTGTCGAGGATTATCTGTCTTTCGTATCTGTAATTTCTGTTATCTGGGACATATTTCACTTGGAGGCTATGGTGGGCGTGAACATTGTCTTTGTTTCCCTTCAATGGCTTCGAGATAATCGTCTCCCTTTCTATATAAAAAAGACTTGATTCGTATTCATAGCCAGTAGAATCTGTGAATCTGTGTAATTTCACAATATCCTCCCACAATCTTCGATCTAGAACTATTTCCTCAGGCCATGCAGTCCGAGGAGGGTACTTTCCGTATTTATTCCATTTTTTTACAAATTCTACGAATTCTGTGAAGTACATACAAAACGGTTAATAACGAATTCTTAATATATCATTTTTCTCTTCTTGGTTTCCTGCCTTCGCAGGAAAGACAATGGGCGATGTATTCTGTTTCCAGAATCCTGAATTCAGAATTCTAAATGCTTTTATTGATTTGAAATTATAGCTTGTTTTTATGGAAATGAATAACCCTTATGTTTCTAAGGCGAATGCTTCCAGCTCCTTTTTGATTTGGTCTTTTGATATAGGGTCAGAAATAAAATCGACTTCTTCTGTAAAGTCTATGTCTTCGAAGAATAGTAATTGTTCGCGAAATAATTTGTCGTTGAACATTCCTTGAAAAACTTCTTCCGCTCTTTCAATTATTCTCTTTATTCCGAATTTATGGATTAAAAAATATAAATCTACATAATCTTTCCACTTTGGTCTTCTTCCGATAGTAAACGCCTTGGTCGATGCCAATGTGAGTAAATCCGGCATTAATATATTTTTGTAGTTTACCGAGGGATTTAATAGGTATGGATAATTAAGGAAAGTAATTTTAACTTGATCCACGATTGCAGTATATTGATCAATATTGGAGATTATTGTGTTTTGAATGTCGCAGTTTACCAATATCCTTTTAATTTCAGCAAGGCTCACTTCTTTGTTAGCAAAAAAATCAAAATCAATAGACTTTCTATGACTTAGTTGAAGTGCTATTGCAGTTCCACCAGCAAGATAATACTCATTAAGATTCTCCAGTTTTGAGAGTAAATTCTCTTGGTCAGAATTTAATATCTTATTATCCATACTTTGAAAAATATTTTGAGAAGTAATTCATTGTCCTCTGTGATATTAGGGGTCTTTTTGAACTTGATATCTCTCTGAAGATCTTACCGGCATTTGAAATACCGAGCAATTCAATAAATTGCAGGACCTGACTCATATACTTTGAATAATTCAAGAACCTCTCCATAATAGCTTTATCAGAAAGTTGGCTGATTTTGGAATGAGGAATATCCCAAAAGAGATATTTATTATTTTCAAGTAAATTTTGTTTATCAATCATAACTAATTATCTCAAATATTCACTTATTTATCCAGCTTATTATCCCTCTTAATCACACATCTACCAAGCATTTTGATAATTCTCGGTTTAAACCAGAGGCGCTTAGGAAACTAATTTCGCTCCACTTAGATACAAATAGTCATTACATCCTGCTCGCTTTTTACCCTCGAGTTGCAGATCAAGAAGTTCGATACTTCCATCATTGAGATTTAATACGAGTTTTTTCCCATCTCTATATATTTTTCCTATCTCAGCGTTGGTTGAATTGTCAGAGATTGTTGCTTTGAAAATCTTCAACCTCAGTACTTTCCCATTCATATCGATTTCACACCAAGCAACTGGCCACGGATAAAATGCTCTCACCATTCTGATAGCTTTTTCAGAATCAGTTTCAGAAGTAATCTTTGCTTTTTCTTTTTCAATCAAAGTTTTGTCTGCGATTGTAGCTTTCTTTTCGTTTTGCTCTAAGGGAACTAATTTTCCATCTACCCATTGTGGCAGCGTTCTCTCTAATAATTCGGCTCCTGCTTTTGCTAATTTGGACTTTAAAGTCTCTGTTGTATCGGTATCTTCAATTTCCACATCCGTCATTGCCAATACTGGGCCATCATCGAGTCCAGTCGTCATGATGGGTATACTTACCCCTGTTTTTTTATATCCTTTTAATATCGCAATCGGAATAGGCACCGCACCTCTGAGATCGGGCAAGATAGACCCATGTACATTTAAACATTTATACTTTGGATAATTAATTGTGTATTCAGGTAATATCTGTCCATAATCCGCGACAATTATTAACTCTGGCTTTTCTTTCTCCAAAATCTCCTCCTGCTCTAGACGATACTTTAATGGAGTGTATACCTTTAAATCGGGATAGTTATTATTAATAAATTCTTTAACAGGGACTGGTTTTAAATCCTGGTTTCTACCTGCAGGTTTGTCCATTTGCGTGACCACCGCAACTACATCCACCCCAGCCATATGCAACAAACCCTCCAAAATTGGAACAGCAAATTCACCAGAACCGAAAAATATTGTTCTTATTTTGTTCATATTATGTTGATAAATCTTTTATTCCTGCTGAGAGATCTGAAAATGCGACTCGCAACTGTTTGGTATCTGCTCGGAAATGTATATCATGAGCCAAAGAATTTCTCACTTTATGCCCATCCCACGCCCTCTCTAGATTCTCAGTATGCGAAAAAATATTATGTGCCTTGCTCAGCTTCTCTCCTAATGAATCACCTTGCACCAGATTTTTATCTAATGCGTAGTCGAGTAACTTATCAGCTTCAATTATCGCGTTTTTAATAAATATCGGATCATCATTACTACTCAGAATCGTAAGTTCGTGTAATTTAGACAAAACTTCTTTGTTCCAAGATTTTCTTTTGGGACTCCTGGTCATGAAAAAGCCTAGTATCATCAAAAACAACACCAGTAGAACTACTGCTAGAGAAATTGCAATCTCGAGAGTTTCCATTTTTATCGTTTTATTTGCCTAAGTTTAGCAAAATACACGCCTGCAAGCAAAATTAGTATTAATGAAGTCAGCTGAGCAACTATTAAATAGAATTAAACCCTGTCTTCTAGCCTTGAGAAGTCGACTAAAAACCTTACAGTTGCATATCCAGCAAGGTAAATAATTATTAAATCTTTGGATAAGCCAAACTTCTTATACCAGAAATATATAAAAATAAAGACAATGAGATTTCCGATTTGTTCATATGCAAAAGTGGGATAGAAACTTTTACCAAATTCTTCAATATAAAACCCCCAAGGTAAATTCGTTTCTCTTCCGTAGAGTTCTTTGTTAGAGAAGTTCCCAAACCGTCCAATCACTTGCCCTAGTGGTAAATATACTGCGAGTAGCGAAAGAGCTTTCAGAAAGTTTGTTTTAATACTTTTTCGGTAGTAATACGCTCCAACAAAACCACCTATTATTCCACCAAAAATCCCAAGACCGCCATTCCACAAGTGGAGAATTTCTATTGGATTTTCAGTGTAAAGTTGATAGTCCGTCACAACATGCCACAATCTCGCACCAACTAAAGCTCCAATCAAAATCCACATCAATGCAGTTGTGGTATCAATACTTCTGAGTTCTTTGTATTTGGATTTTTCTTTATCGAAGAGATAAGACACGATTGATATCCCTCCCAAGATAAAAAGGCTATAAAATTGAACCTCTATGAAATAGAGATT
>CALMQQ010000007.1 GCA_937871845.1 uncultured bacterium | reverse complement strand
ACAAGTTCTGGCGGAATCGGAACCTTCGGAAGAAAGTTCCTTTTAATGAAACCATCAAGCCAATATGCAACTCCCCAACCAAGCAATATACACAAGATATCACCTAAAATATTAATGTTCGAATCACGGTACGGCTTTCCTCCTGGCCAGAAAGGAATACTCCGAACAATACCCATTCCAAATGCAGAGTTTTCGAGAGCTTCGAAGATAATATTTATCACAAACCACCATATCAGTGGAATACCGAGGAAGTACGCAACTACTCCACTAGCAAAGTGAAGTAGGGAATATTGATCAAGGAAGTATAAGCCCATTTTAATTCTTTGAAGAAGTTGCAATAACAACTGGTCGTTAAAAACCAAACGACCAGGTGATTAAACTAAGTTGAACAAGATTTTGTTCTTCCGAAAGTCTTGCCGATACGTGTGGTGTATTATGTTGATAAACCTGATCCGAAATATCGGAGTTTCGATGAACTTCTCGAGGATCCCGATCTCTTGTTAGTGTGCTCTGTGTATTGCTCTGGTTCACCGATTGGAGTGATACCAGACCCATCGCTAAATACAAGAATCTTCAACGATTGTATTGTAACAACGCAGGGTTAAGATTGTTACCATCGACTTTGAGCGACTTGAAACGCTTAGAAATTCTGTGTTGTGGATATAATGACATCGATTCGTTACCCGAACTCAGTATACGTGTTTTGGACATCGAGTATACCAAGATTTCGAGATTGTCTCCAGAACTGGCGACTAGACGTAAATCTAACCAATTACAGTTGATGTGAATTGGGATAAGTTAGACGCTCATGTAGAAACCTCATTGGAATGAAGAAATTTCTTCATTCTCCTATATATGTCGGCATTATTTTCATTGAATGATTTTTTTAAGACTTACAGAATTTTCATTTCTTGTCCAATTTCAAATAACAAAATTATATTCGAGTGATCACCTAGAATAGTGTCATATTTATGAACCTAATCATTTTTGTCCAATTTGTCCACATGTCCAAAACAGAAAAATCATGAATTAGTCGACTAAAAGATAATCTTCTAAATATGAATTTTTGTGTGTAAACTTCATTCGAGAATATGTCGGGTCATGATACGCTGGACTAATTTGGACAAAGGACAAAACTAATAGTTTCATAAATATGAAACTTTATTCGAAGATTATTCGACAGAAATAACATTAAATCAAATTGGACAAAAAGTGTAATTCCTGTAAGTATAGAAATGGGTCTATTTCTATGGTATCGCGACAGATTGTTGGAATCGTCTTGATGAACGAGGTTTAATTCCATTGTTTTCTAGATATTCGATAAAGCGAGGCTCCTTCATAAAGAATTCAAGTGCTTCTCGTTTTGTTGAAATTCTAGCTTTATCTGTATAACGAAGATCTTCTATTTGTAAATCGTTTTGGTCTTTGATCAGGTAAATTCTCCAACGATCAAGACTTGTAGCTGTAATGAGCGGTAAACTGTTAGTTAATACAACAACATTAAGACCTCTCCCTATTTCCAGATTAGCACTTTCATATTTTGTAGATGTTAATCGACCATTGGTGCATGATTCCATAAACTTATATAATTCGCCGTTATTTCGACGATCATCAAGTGTATCATACGAAACATCATCTTCAATTATTTCTCTAGGGATATCAAGGATGATATTGTTAATTTTTGAAGATAACATCAATGGTTCTTTCACCGACATAACAAGATCTGCCATCTTACCAAGGGAAGAAATTACCAAACAATCATCTCTGGTCGATTGAATATAATTGATCAGCATCGATTTACCAACTCCTCCAACAAAATCGATAAACCAGTAAAATTCTCGTTTTTGAGCGTCGTAATTTGGTGGAATATCAAGTATCTCAAGAACTTTTCTTTGCCAATATGTAGGAACCATTTTAGAGCTCGTGAATGATCTAGGTCGACTCATATACATTTCTTTGAGAATTCTTAAGTCTTGAATCTGATATGGATAGATATCCTTTAGCGCATCTTCAAAAGAATCATAACCGTAGATATCAGATGCCCATTCAGGTGTATATTCTCGGAATGGTATAAGTTTATAACCTGTAATTTTCTGATCTTTGTCTCTAGTAACAATTGTTCGTCGATGACCTGTTCCGAATTTAGTTTGAGTGACGGGATCAAACTCGCTTTTATTAGCGATAATCCTACTCATATATCCACCTGCTTCTTGTCGTAAAATTTTAGTCCCCGGTTCAGTGTAGTTGTCAATATAAGATGTATGTTTATCTTTTCTCATCTCGGCTAACTTTTGGGTCAATCCTCGATCCTTTCCTTTTATCAATTCGATTTCAGGTAAATTTTTCTTTATAATAAAATGATGTTCCCCTCTAAAGTCTAACGGTGTCGTTGTTTTTATCAATATAGTTGTCGATGTGGACAGCAAGATTTTCAATTCAGCTCCGAGAACCCTAGTTTGACCGGCTACAGTCTCGAGAACTGAATCTTTGGAAACATCGACTTTATACGTTAGAAGGAACTGGTCCCCACGGTACCTTCTACGCTCTGGCATACCCACTCTTGTCTCTCTTTTATTGATTTGTAATAAAATTATTACAAATCAAACACATGCCAACCATTTCTTCAGAAACACGTATTTGTGAGGAGTGTAAAGTCGAGATGTCTGAAACAAAGTTCCATAAATATGTTCTCAAAAGTACAGGCGAAGTCAGGCGACTGAAAAGATGCAATGATTGTAGATCTGCCAATCCTAAACGAGGAACAATTGGGTGTGTTCATCGTAAGAACTGTAAGTGTTAAATGAAGAAATTTCTTCATTCATCGTCCTCGGATTCAGACGGTTCTGAATCCAAGCCATTAAGCCTACAATAATCTCCCGATTCTTTCAGCCTTCCAATTAAACGATACAAGATTGCGGGACTCCAAGAGTTGCCATACTTGTTTTTCAAGCCTTTGTCATTTAGTCTCTCGGAAACCTTAACAAGACTGGGAGTTTTGCCAGTCTCTAAATACATTTCATCTATTGTCGGTTTAATAATTTCGGTGTATTGTATAATTGCGTCGTCTAACGCTTCTCTTTTAGCAACACGTGATACGTGTAAATCGGTCATCTTTTCGGGAGGAGTGCCGAGTCTTCGTTTAATAGCATTTGGATTTGTCTTTAACTCTTCCTGATATTCATCTTCGTAACGACGTTTAACTTGAGCCAACCCGTCCTTCGTTCGTTGAGCGATACGTTCTCTTTCATTCTGATTAATAGCAGCGACGATTCGAAGAATCAAAGGATCGTAATCAAATCCATATTCTTTTGTCACAAACTTAAAGTTTTTCTCGATAAGATTGTTGATAAAAGCAGAATTACGTGACAAACGATCAAGCTTAGAAGTAACAAGATAAGCGTCATGCGCTTTTGCTAAAGCAAAAGCTTCTAATAGTTTGGGTCGATCCTCAAGCTTCCCCGATAAAGCTTCGACAAAGAAGTCTCCAATTTGATAAATCTTTTCTTGAGCAGCAAAATCAAGGATGGCAGCACGTTGAGCTTCAAGACCGTTACCTTTTGCTTCTTGCTTGCTTGTTGAAACACGAATGTAAAATACTCCGGCTGTTTTAAATCCTTCCGGAACAGTAAATGTTTGTTGCTGTTGCTTATTACGCCCGAATAATTTTTTGGACGCCATTTTAGTTGTTGATAAATTGTGAGCCGATAAACGAATCAACTTAATAGAAATTATTTATTATTATTCTGTGACAATCCATCAACAGAATAAATATTGATGTCATCGGATAGACAAAATATTTTTCTCAATCTTATCCTGTGTTTGTCTGATTTTGTAATGCTTTCGTCGTCTCTGTAAATAAGTCAACTCATTGCTTAAAATTAGTCTGAAAATTGTTAATACAATTTTCTTCTCGTTTATTTACAATATCCCCTATACATCTACTGTATATTTCATTTATTTCGGGACATCCTGGAATAACGTCATATCTAATGGAGTTGCTCGACCGTTCTTCCCCATCAGATTTTGCCACCCCTTTAACTCTTAAGGTACCTTTTCACGCGTGATTTGACCTTTTATTCTATGCTCTCTGGATAAAAGGTCAAAAATCAGAATAACGTTAAAATTTCATCAACAAATTTTATTGCTCCGTATTCGGACCAACATCAAATCTTTGTTACAGCAATGTAATTTTAGGGTATCTAAATTGTCGACTCTTTGGATTAAGTAATTTATTCTGATGCCTGGCAAAAATCATAAAATTGCATAAAACAACGTTTTTGGACCCGAGAAAAGTATAGGGTAAAATAGTTGTAAAATACCTCACAGGATACTAGCTCACGACGTCAGATCTAAAAATTCTGACGTGGAAACTCTGACTCTGTTAAATCGAGATGTTAACAACATCAAAATTTGATGATCAATAACCTGATGAAATTGAATAATCACTGGGCAATTGATAACGCATGTGTTCATCTTCAAACCTAACGGTTGTACGCCAAGATCTCGCTAGCAAAAGAAGAGTAAATCAGTTCTCGATAATTATTTAAATCTTCCTTCGAATCTGAACATGAAAATAATTATCAAGGCGCATACCACAACTGCTACAATGGGAATTATAAACAGCCATATAAGCCCCATATCTTTGAAACCTTTCTCGCAATCGTATAAATTACAACGTCGAAGTATTTCAAGAATGACATCTCGAATAAAGAGTCCAACCATGAATCCTAAACCGGAGACTATAACGACTGTCACTACTAAGACAAATGATTTAGACAACGATTTACCCACTATCGCGTCGTGTATATCCATTTTTATAATGAACCAAATAGGTTCATCGCAGAAGCTCACGACGCAAATTACATCACCGTCTTGATAAGCGCGAACGTAACTCTGTTGCTCTAGGGAAGTATTTAACTCCTCATTATCATGTTTCTGTGAGAAGTCAACCGAAGATTCAGAAACGTTTTGATGTTCGGTTGAAGATTCGAACATCACGATCTTAGACCACAGTCTAATAGACGCAAGAATCAAATTTTGATTCTTAATCCACGAACGAACAAGCTCCAAGTCGAGGTTCGACATCTTTTCCGGCCATAAAGCGTTTGTAGAAATGGTCAATAATGGCGTTGCGATAATCGAGACTTTCTAATGCACACGAACCTGCGTCCCATGGAAGTTCGAGGTAATCGTTATACTTCTTGCCGCTACTAAAAATGTGATCAAACCTATCAGATAA
>CALMQQ010000006.1 GCA_937871845.1 uncultured bacterium | reverse complement strand
AGATAATGATCATGCCTTACTACGAGGAGCAATTATGGTAGAAGTGTGATTCTAATAATTTATCATTATCGAAAATTATAACTAGCATTTTAAATTCTTTAGTTCCCATCATCATTTACTCTTGCTATAATTTTCATTGATAGGTTTTCCTATTAGTTTCTTATTGAATATGCGCAAAGTAACTAGAATTTCACTGTTAATATTATCTCTAATTTTATTAGCTTTTTGGTCACCATGGCAGTCATGGAACTTCGAGTGGATTAATATATTTGGTATTGATTCAAGAGATAGTTATAGTGGCTTGAAAGTTAAGGCTTTCTCGGGAGAATTGGAAGTGTTCGTTGATGGTAATTCTGCAGGTGTAACGTCTGATCAAGAGTCATTTCTTGAGGTTTATCCAATTGAAGCAGGAGAGCATAATATTAAGATTGTGAGACCTGGTAATGATGGGTTTTATTCTGAGTTCGAAAGAAATATAAATTTTGAAAATGACGTTGACGTTGTTATCGGATATGATTTAGGTCCATCATTATTATTTTCAGAAGGTCACATATTAACAGCTAAAAAGAGCTTCACAAAAGGTGTTGAACCAACCCTAGATATACTTTCGACAGTGGATGATGTAGATGTTAAACTAGACGGAAGAGATATAGGTAAAACACCTTTAAGGTCAATTCCCATAGGCATTGACAGTACACATATCTTAACATTTAGTAAAAAAGGTTTTGATACACTCGAGATTGAAATATTACCTACAGAACAGTCTGAAAGAGACAAACTAAAAGATGTCGAATTGAGTTTAGAGGTTAATTTATTTGCAAAACCAGTTGAATTAACTGCCCAACAATGAATGTAGTTAAAAAATTACATGGTTCAGTGAGGTTTCCTACCTCTATTATCGTTAAAGGTGCGAATGTACTTGGTGTCGAGATCGCACGATCCTTGCTGGAACAGGGTGGTTACGTGATTATCATTGACAGTGAAAGCAACGCATCTCGTAAGCTTCTTGATCCACTAGTTAAGTACAAAAATCTTACAGTTCTAAATTTCTCTGCGATTAATACCTTAGGTCTTGATTTACGCAGGCTTGATTATGTGTTTTATTTCGAACATAAATCAACACACCTTAAAGAAAAAATCTCTACTCAAAAGTACCTGCAAAATTCTAACTATTTAGATTCAATCTTGGATTTATGTTCAAAATTTGACTCCAAATTCCTTCTAACAACTTCAATAAAAGCACATCAATTAAATATTTCAAATGCTCATCTCGATTACAATTACGGGCTGAATAGTACTTCGAACCATTCACAATATATGGAGCTTGAGATACAAAGATACTCTGAAAGTTTGGTTCAAGAGTACATTCAGAGCGTGGGGATAAATGCCAGAATATTAAGACT
>CALMQQ010000005.1 GCA_937871845.1 uncultured bacterium | reverse complement strand
GATCTTGTCTATGAGACAAACGAAGTGAAGTCGAATAGAAACAAGACTCGAGAGTGCAAAATGACTAGAGTATGTTTTACATAATCTTCATTTTGCCTAATTTATGATCACTATAAACGAAGATGCTCATTATTCTTAGAGCTTAAGTCCGAGAAAGCCAGCCATTCCTTATAAAAATTGTTTAGTACATACTTCACTCATCAAATTCTTACAAATATATGAGCCAATCTCTAAAGATACAAGCAGTAATCTTCGATCGAGACGGTGTGATAATTAACACAGAAGGTTTAGTTATTAAATCGATTAGATATGCCCTTAGAATGCTTGGCTTCGAGCTACAAGATGAAGATATCCCTCAGATTACTGGAAGAAGTTTCAATGTATATAAATCTTATTTTCAAAACAAGTATGATTTCGATATTGATAAATATAGAAAAATCCAAAATGATTATTTCTACGAACATCTTGATGAAGCAGAATATTTTGAACACACCCTTGAACTAATCAAAACTCTACATAACAAAAAAATACCAATAGCGATAACGACTTCTGCTGGGAGAGATGGTACAATGCTCATGCTAAATAAGGTCGGAATAGGAGATATTTTTAATGTTATAGTTACTCAGGAGGATTGTAATAGTTTAAAGCCTGACCCCGAACCATATGCCCTAACAGCGAAAAATTTAGGAATAGAACCTAAGTATTGTGTTGCGATAGAAGATACTGCACTAGGGGTCGAATCCGCAAAAAAAGCAGGGATGATTTGTATTGCTATCCCAAATGAACACACGAATCATCAAGATTTCTCTTTAGCTGATGTTGTTGTGAAGTCGGGCAAAGAAGTTTATAAATTATTAAAGTTTGAATAAATTATTATCATGTCAGAAATCCCATTTGGAATCTTGCCACAACATTACGGTGTCATTATGAATGGAGAAGGAGACGATACGTTTGTAGAGGCTCTTAGAGATTTTTATGCAGATAATCCAAATGCTATTGAGTTTATAGAAAAAAACTATCAAAGAGGTGACTACATGAAAACTCACCAAGACTTATTAAAGAGAAGATCAAGAAGAGGTCAGGGTGGATTGAAAGAAGCATTACTTGGGAAACTAAATGATCTTACTTAAATTCCTTCATAGAATATACTTTATTACTAATTTTGATGGTATTAAGTTAAAATATCATCATGAAAAAGGCAATTCGCACTATTTTTGCAATCATTCTAGTTTTCTCTTGTTATCACCTAATAAGAGATGTTGTTCAAATATTGGAATTAAATAACGATCTTACTGAAATCTTTCACAGAAATCACCAATGGTGTGGTCAATATTGTAATTATGTTACACTTCCGCTTGAAATATTTGGTATTATCGGAGCGACTTTTGTACTGAGTAAGGAGAGGACAGGTGTAATAGGTATCATTACTTTGTTGTCGTTACTACTTTGGCCTATTTTTCAATTTTTACCATGAATATCTATAAAAAATTAAAAGAACTAGATTTGCCAATAGGACAATATGTGGTGGTCGGTGGAGCCATGGAAGCTCATGGGATTCGTAAATCAAACGACCTTGATATCTTGGTAACACCCAAACTATATCAACAACTTCTTGATTCAGGATACGAACAATGTAGATGCGAGGAATGTCTTCGTACAAGTAGATTGATGCTAAATAAGGATAATGTGGATATTCTTCCGAACTTTATGTTTGGAAACTATATTGGAGATACAAGATATTTGATAGAAAGTGCAGACTTAATAAAAGGTTTCCCATTTATAAAACTTGAGGAATTTATAAAATTCAAAAGAGAATTAGGAAGAGAGAAGGATTTTGAGGATATAAAATTGATGCAACATTATTTGAAGAATAATCCAAATTAATCATATGGGTTATATATAGTTACAAAGTCTAATCCTTCAAAATCATTAGTGGAAGCTATTACACAATATCCCTCGTTTCTCCGCTTATTTGTTCGGCCTAACTGATCCACTATGTTCATAGATCTAGTAGTTGAAAT
>CALMQQ010000004.1 GCA_937871845.1 uncultured bacterium | reverse complement strand
CAGATTAATTAAATTGGAATTCTTTAAAATAGGATTCCAACATATTCTCGAGATCAGGGAAATCTTTGTACCACTTAAACTGAAATTTCTCATAGTCAATCCCTCGTAGCATTCTAGATACAATTTGACCTTCTAACGCTATCGCAAGTACTGGTTTCCCGACGTGTACTGCATGCATAACTTCCATACCTACTCCATGAGAAGGATAACTAACTTCCGCAATAACTAAGTCCGCGGATTCCACGGCTGTGATATCCATATTGTAAAGAGTTCGCATATCATCGACTGGGCCTGTACCGAACCACGGAATGATTTCTGCATATTTCGGTAGAACCTCTTTATTAATTTTAATTAAGTGGGGATTCTCACTCTCCATAATTAAATTTACGGCGTAGTAGACTTTAGGTTTCTTCATTTTTAATTAATTGATAAAAAAATTCAAAATCCCCATTTTTACATGTGGGGAGTGCTCGATTGAAGTATTTCTCTGAATCTTCAAGCAGATAGATATTATTGATTCCTGCTTTTAACATTTTTTCTGAACATGGTTTGCAACACCACCACTCTCCAAATAAATAGGCATCTGCTCCTTTGATATCTATTCCCTTTTCTGTGGCGAGATTAATTGCTTTTGGTTCTGCATGGTTTTCATAATCACAACCTGGACATAAATGGTAGTCTTGCCCAGATGGAGTGCCTAATTTCACTCTTTCACAGCCATTTTTTATATGATAGTCTGATCCATCTGCAGCTTTTACTAGTACTTTTCCATTTTTGACAAAAACTACTCCGACAGGAGATTTAGGTTCGTAGCCAGTATCATATGCATCTGTTTTAGCAATCTCCATCGCAACTTGCATAAACTTGTTAGTAATTGGAACATACTGATATGGTTTGCCTGGTATTTCGTAGGGATAATTGATTTTTTTCATATTAGTTTTCTGATGGGGTAGTATCTAGTGGCTCCTTATGGTAACCGCCTGTAACAGCAGTTCCATCAGTTCCTACGCGACCATCCATTGTTTCCAATCTATTATCATCACCATCGTTTGGTGTTAAACCAAATTTTTCTGCTGCATGTCTTCTATCCCCTTCATTATGGTTGTAATTCCTTACGAAAAAAGTTTTAACTAACATAATTAATTTCTTAATATCTAAATTCCTAAACATCTTAATTTTTTGAGTGTCTTATTGGTTCTTCATCTATATCTCCAGACTGAAAAACCCCATCGTGTCCAGCATACTTTCCTTCATCATGAGGACCAACTTCATATTCGTAGTTTTCTGTTTCATAGGGTGGTTCGCCGAAGTGTTTTCCTGCGTCTGGGGGTTCTGTTCCATCAGCAGACCACCAATCCTGTCTGCCCTCAATATCATTGTAAAATCTAAATTGTGCTCTTATCAAAATTGTTTAATATCTAAATTTCTAAATATCTAAATTCCCTAATGAGCTCGTATCCCCTTAATCGCTTTCAATGGTTTGTATTGTGATTTCAAATCTTCCACAATTTCGTCAATGAGTGTAACATCTCCAGATTCTGCTCTTTTCAGGGAATTCTTTGGCAAATGAAGTTGAATTTCGGAATGATCTGATGTTCTTTTAATTAATTCTTCGGCGGCTTCGTATTGGTCGGAGTAGAAATGTGCATTGCTAATGCTATGTGAATACATCCCAACTGGAACTTTTAGTTCTTGTGCAATTATATGTTGAAGTAATGCAAATCCTGCAACGTCATGGGGAAGTCCTAGAAACACATCATTTGAGCGGATGATATTATGCATGCATAGTTTTCCACCTATAATGTTGAGAGTGAAAGCAAATAAACAAGGAACGTTTTTACGGGGTTTGCCAGTCAGCCCATCAGACATCGGATCCCATGCTATAACCACGCCATGTCTGGAAGTAGGTTTATCTTTTAGATGTTTAATT
>CALMQQ010000003.1 GCA_937871845.1 uncultured bacterium | reverse complement strand
CCTCAGTATCAATTTTTAATAAATGAAACTCCCCTTTAACTTCATCTGAAACAAATTTACTCAATGTAATTGAAGGGACTTTTATTTTTTGATTTTGTTTCCTGGAATCATCTGGAAATAAAGAGTTCAGTTGTGTACTTATTTCTGAGATATACAATTCAACATCTTCTTTGTTTGTTATCGCATATTGAAAATTTTGGTTATTAGGGAAATTCTTCTTTAGAATTTCAAAAGTAGTCTGAAATGGCTCCACGCTTGCAACTTTTTTTGCATTGATAATTTTTTCAAGAAAAAAGGCAAATTCCCCCGCATGCGCACCAATATCTACAACGCTTATTCTCTCAGGTAGATATTTTTTTAGAAAAATATTATCAACAATTACTCTTTGTAAACCAACATACCCATACTTATTGGGAAAAGTGAATTCTTTACCTAGAAATTTCCCGTGATTTCTTTTGTTTGCTCCCAATAACCTGAGAATAAAATACAGGTATTTTTTTATAATTAGATTGAATCTATCTAATAAGCTAATCTCGCTTATTAACAAGAATTTAAAATCTAGATTGAGAGATTCTTTTATCAAGTTCATTTATTCAAAACTCTCAATGAGTAAATAGTCTTCGCAATCACAACTTAAACCTCTGCATAAGATTTTTTCAGTATCATAGATTGCATTTATTTTCACACTCTGACCGAGTAAATTCCTATTCTGAAATAATGGATATTCGTTTCCATCTCCCGGGGTAATACTACGAAGTAAAAGTGAACTATTACTCGATCTCAAATATGAGCCTTCAATTTTAAGATAATATCCATCTGGACACTGAGGTTTGCCCGCACCCTCTCCCGTTACTATTGTACCCTCTGCTTCAAAACGATCTGTCTTATATTCAAACGTTCCTATTACATTTAGAAATTCGAGGAACATTTCACTTGTCTCAGCAGTTTCGTTTGTTAAGGAATAAGTCGTGAAAATAAAGATGTATTCTTCTTTCATCAGATAATTACGAATCACTACTTTGTCATCTTCGACAATTTTCTCTTTTCGCCTAATCACTTCTGCATCCTGATCGATTTTGTAGATATTCGACCATTCCACAATTACTGCTGGCAATCCCGCATTTGCAGTAGCATTTTCAATATCTAAAGATAATACATAATCGTCTACAGTTTCGTAATTATGCTGAACTGCTCTCACACCTAGGGAGCTTTCATCGTCCGCAATGAATAAAACATCATCTTCTGGTGCGTCATAATCAATTTCCCACGACTGTTGAATATCAAACTTATACAAATACGCACGGTCGATATACTTTGTCCATCTACTTGAAAAGTCGATAATCGTCGGAGTTAAACCGATGATAGGTGTAGTCGTAGGGGCTGTATTTAAATCTTCCTGTCTATTTAGAAAACCACCACCCAATCGTGACATAAGTAAAAATATCCCAATACACAATAATGTCAATAGTATTACCACTACTATTGCAAGTTTGATAAACATTGATTTTGCCTTTTGTGATCCTTCGTCCATAGCTTTTTTAAATTAATTTTGAATATGAAATATTTGTATTTAAATTTAATAGAATTTCTGGAAGCGACTTTATGATATCAGCTAAATCTTTGTCATCTGCAAATTCATAATTAGACAAATCTTCTGGCTTTACCCATTTATATTCAGAATGTTCTGCGCTTAATTCTACTTTTCCTTTGGCACTACATAAATAAATATTTCTATATACAATTAGGTCATTTCCAAGTTTACCTTTGAACTTCGAGCTGGATAATGTACAGATTATTTTATCTAATTTTAGACCAACTTCCTCTTTAATTTCACGATTCAGGGCCTCAAACAAAGTTTCATCATTATCTAGTTTTCCACCTGGCACATCCCATTTATTTACATAAATTAATTCTTTGTCGCGTTTAACAATTAAAATCTCCCCTTCATCGTTAATGATAAAAGCTTTTTGTCCGAATATTACGTTATTGAAAGTGTTCATGATATGAAATATTTTATTAATTATACACTTATCAGTGATTCATTTCTTCGCGATTAAATGTTTATCGTAACCTCGTTTAACTAATTCCTCGTATGCAACCGAGACTTCATCAGGAATTTCTTGATTAACTTGAAAACCCATTTCTGGATACAATTTGATTCTTTGAAGGTCTCCGACCATAATATTAATTATTACATCTCGATCAATTACTTTCCCTACGTAATCCTCATAAGTGATAGGCATTGAAGTTACCATCAATTTAGTATTTTTAATAGGCCAATAGTTCTTAAAAACAGCATATGCCCTTCTTTCCATAGTAGGTTTATGAACTAATATCACTGCTCTAGGAATTAAATTTTTCTCTTTGAGAATTTCATATGAGAAAGTAACGTTTTCCCCAGAATTTGTCGATTTGGTTTCGAGCAAAATTGATTCCTTTGGGACACCATTCTCGAGAACTACTTCATAATATTTCTCTGCCTCCGAATCAGTACCCCAATTTGTACGCTGTAAATTTTCCTCGTCTGGAATCCATTTATTGGTAGCATTTCCACCAGAGATTAAAACCAGAGGTGCATAGTTTTTATGAAATAATTTAGCACAGTATTTGGCAACCGATAAATCTAGAGATGTAAAACACATCAATATATCCGCCTTCTTAACTTCATGATTTAAGTGGTGATAATCCCAGAGGGTTTTCGCATATTTATCGACATTATCCATGCTTAGATTGATAATTTATAAGATTATAGCTTATGCAACAAAAAAGGGCTCCCTAAGGAGCCCTTTTAATCTTTTCTTTAGCTATTAGTAAATACTAATATTCTTCACTGCAACACCTTTTACGACTTTATTTGGATACTCAACTCTTAAATTAAGAGTTTTTGTACATGTTCCCTTTGAATCACCGGTCTCACCAATTTTGGTTGTAGGTTGACCCCATTCACTTGTTCCCTTACATACTCCTTTTGAACTCCATTTCCAGTTCAATTTATTATAGTTACTTGCTCCACTATAAGCAGATTCTAGCCAAAATGTCTGACCTACTTTTGCACTAGAAGGTCCTGCTATGTTTACTGTTACTGTTTCTGAAGGAAGAACCTTTACTGTGTCTGTAACAGTTCCTGGAATAATCACTCCATCTGTAGGTTGACCATTCACCATCTTTGCTTCATAAATAGCCTGACCATCGACTGTAAATACACAGTTGCCGACATTTTTAAATGTAAAGTTTTTCTTAGCATACCAAGTGGTGGTAGTTGTTGTAGATTTTGTTCCACAAATATTCCAATTCCATTTGTAGCTGTCTGCATTTTGTGAATTGAAGAATTTTGCTTCAAGTGATAATTTGTCACCTTTACCCACAACTGCTTGTCTTTCAAGAGTGATGTTGTATCCCTCGGTCCTTTTATAACTTGTGAATGCATTGACGTCTTTAATTCCTAAGAAAGGAATGGTAACTAAAACCAATGCCATTATTACTGC
>CALMQQ010000002.1 GCA_937871845.1 uncultured bacterium | reverse complement strand
AAAGATTTGGTGCCGATGTCCAAACTCCAGGAAAATAAAATAGAACTTAAAATCTACCCAAGTTTTGAAGTTGAAGCAGAATACATAGCACAATCTATCAAAGAACTACTCAAGGAAAACAATCCAAGCGATATCGCTGTAATTATGAGTACGAACCGACAGATGGATTTGTACGCAGAGACACTTACTAGACACAAAATCCCTCACTCTGTTTCGAAAACAGGAAATCTTCTTAATTCCGAACACATCAATAACTTCCTTTTGATATTGGAATACGTTGACAATCCTATGGATGACCAGATATTAGCCAGAATCTTGTATATGCCATATTGGGGATTTGATAATTTGGATTTGTATAAACTTTTCAGACATTGTTCGCAAAACAAAAAAGATTACGTGAAATGTATTTTGAGTGAATATGAGCTAACCGAGTCTGGAGTCCAAGATCACCAGAAATTTATCGAATTTGGAAACTTATTGTCAGATTTTCAGAACAAATACCAAAATCTACATCCTGCACAACTAATCCCAATTCTACTCGAAGAAACTGGTGTCTTGAAGTACCTTTTGGACAAGACTGAGAATTATCAGGAATTAGTAAAATTCAATAATCTTTATACATTCCTCAAAAATCACATCAAATTGGACAAGAATTTCAATATTAAAAATTATTTAGAAAACATTCAAATAGCTAGAGATTACAATATTGAATTGATGTCGGAAAAAAACTTAATTGATGACTCAAGAGTTAGTGTTTTAACTGTTTATAAAGCGAAGGGCTTAGAGTTTAAGCACGTATTCATCCCCACATTAACTGAGGGGGAATGGGAGAAAAAACGTGGTGCAGAAAAGATTAAATTACCTCGGAGTATTAACAAAGAGGATTATTCGACGAACGATCTTGATGAGAAAATCAGAGTATTTTTTGTTGCTATAACAAGAGCTAAAGAGAATATTTATCTTTCATATCCAAATTATTCCGAATCTGGCAAAGAAAATCGTCCAAGTATGTTTACAAGTTCTATCAACGAAGAACTGATTGAAAAAGTCGAAGTGAAAATTGACGAAGAGTTACATAAAAAACTGATTCTATCGAATTTAACTACTTCCGAGAAACCATTTACGTCTACGGGTGCAGATTATCTAAAAGTTTTCTTGGATAACTTTGTATTAAGTCCTACCTCGTTCAATAGCTATAGAAAATGCCCACATTGTTTCTTCATTAATACAATTCTTCGACTCCCTGAGGCAATGAGTACAAATCTGGCTTACGGTAATGCGATACATAACACATTGAAAAATTATCTTAGCAAATACAAAAGAACTAAGAATATTCCTACCTTGGAGTTTCTGAGGGATGATTTTAAAGCTTCTCTCCACAAACAATTTCTTACCGAAGGAGACATTGAGGATTTATTCACCCTGGGAATTAAAAACCTAGAAGAGTTTTACGAGAATGAATTAATAAAAATTAAAGAAACATCTCTTCCAGAAATGAATTTCAGGACTTACAAAATCAGGGTGGGAGATGTACCTGTGAAAGGTATGATTGATAGAATTGACTTTGTTGATGAACTTGGAGGTGTAGTTGATGTGATTGATTACAAAACTGGGAGAGCAGGTACCGATAATGTTAGTGTAAAAAACCGTGGCGACTATTATGTGCAGTTATTGTTTTATAAATTGCTTATACAAAACTTCCCTAAATATAATTGGAAGGTGAATTCTGGAAAAATCGTATATGTTGACCTTGATAATACTAATAAATCACAAGATGAGAAGGTTTTTGATTTGCCAGACGAAGATATCGAATGGTTGAAATTAGAAATCAAGAATGTCTATGATTCGATAATGAATTTAGAATTCTCTAGGAAAAATACTAAAAATTGTTATAATCAGGAGCTCCATAATATAAATTTTGTTTTTTAATATGAAAAAAGATCAGGTTCTTGTACAGTTCGATTTCGATGAAAACTACGCGACAGTAGTAGATTTGATATGTTTCAATCTGGGAATTGATAGTGGTAAATATTTCCGAAATAACGCTGATGCTGAAAAGTATTTGATGATAATGAGTCGTGAGAAAAACTATCCTGACATTGCTTTGATATCTAGTTATCTTGGGAAAGGAAGCCAGGATGGTAGAAATTTAGCTGAAAAACTACGGCAAGTTAGTCCGAATACAAAAATTATCGCCTACACTGCTGACGATGAAGCAGATTGGGGAGATTACTTAGCAATTAAATCTTCTGATGGCCAAGAGCATTCATTAATTGCAATTTTATCGAAATTAACAGGGAAAGAGTTTAATTTTGATAACTCGAAGATGAAAACTGCATAATTTCCCTCTAATAGTTTTTAATTTTCCCTCGGATCCCGTCTGAAAACCCGACGG
>CALMQQ010000001.1 GCA_937871845.1 uncultured bacterium | reverse complement strand
TCCTACCAACACATCTACACCATTAGTTCCAACAAATACACCAAGCAATCCTAACCCCACCGCGATTCAAAATACAGTTACACCTACATCAATCTCTTCAACTCCAACAGTACATCCAACGACGAGCACAGAACCTGTTCTTTTCACGGGCACTCCAACTTTGATAGCGTCACCCACACAAGAAGTATCTCCTACACAAGTATCGACAGGATTCTTTGATGATTTTTCGCCTAGAAGCTCGTATGCTTTGCCAGAAGATTCCCTATTGAATCATCCTGTAGTGAAATCAAAATTTAACGATTTTGTTGACACTGTAAAGGCTAATATCAATGCAGAAACAATTACAGGTACGATACTTGAAGCTGGAGTTTTGGTCACAGATTTCACTAAACCCTTAACTGACAACTTAAATTATTTATTGTCCTTACAGTTTTTCGGGGAACAAACAGCTTTAGCAGGAATATCAGCGATTAATTTCTTGGCATTGGCAACACCCGCAATTATCACATTCATGGTCGAACCACATATATTCTACTTCGCATTCTTTTGGATATTGAGGAGGAAGAGAACTCCAGCATGGGGTGTAATAGTAGACAAAGTTACAAAAAAACCAGTGGCATTTGCTAGAATTATCCTGACTCATGAAGGTAAAACATTAAATACATTTACGTCTAACCTGCAGGGAAGATTTGGACTAGATGCAAAGAAAGGTCATTATAAGATTTTTGTAATGCACTCAGAATATGTCGACGAATCGAAAGAAATCGAGGTCAAAAACGATGGTGATACTATAGTCCTTGATTTTGAAATCACTCCAAAATTAAAGGAAGATTTCCAAAGAAATTTTGGTTGGTGGCTCTATACAATTAAAAAATTCCTCAGGAATAATTTATTTATCATTAACACAATTATTTTCTCAACCGGTTTTGTCTATACGCTCTTCTCTATTACAAATTCATTTTCAGTAATCAACTATGCAATCTTGATGCTTTATATCGCTCAAGTATTAGTAATAATTATATTTACAGTAACTAAAGATAAGAACCTTGGACAAGTAATCGACATCAACACAAACGAACCAGTGAAAGGTGCTGTCGTACGACTCTTCGACGAAATAAAACAAATTGATGTCACCATTACAGATAATGAAGGACGCTACTCATTTATTGTGGACCCAGGAACATATTATATAAAAGTGAATGGTGATGGGTTCAAATTCCCGATCAAAGACGATTCCAATATAGTTGTAAACAGCGTCGGCGATAAATTACTAAAATTCACAGCTCAGGATACACAAAAGATTTCCTTGAAATTATACGTTCAAAAATTTGCAAATATAAGCGTTAAGAGGAATGAAATACTTTCACCTTTCACTTAACTGACAACTCTCTGACCTTCAGGTGTGTCTTCGATAACAACAGCAAACTCTTCTTTCAATCTATCTCTAAGTTCATCTGACTCGGTCCAATTTCCAAGTTTCCTTGCTAATTGCCTTTTTTCAATCAGTTCTTGAGCTTCTGGATTGATTTCAACTTTTGTATTGTCTAGGAGATTAAGTCCTAAAACACGATCAAAATCCTTGATTGTTTCCAATTTATCTGCATCTTTTATTTCAGATTTTATTAATTCCCACAACAAAGCCAATGCTTCAGGAATGTTAAAATCATTCTCTAATGCCTGGACAAATCTTTCCTTGTAAAGTTGCGCTATTTCGCCCTTCTCCTTAGTATTTTGTAATTGATTTACTTGTTTCTTTAATCTTTTGTAGGATAAATTTGCACCCTGAAGTGCTTCCCAAGTGAAATTTTGCTTTGATCTATAATGTGCATTTAGGAAAAAGTATCTCAAAACAATTGGGTCAAAGCCTTTATCAATAAGATCATCAAGAATGTACGCAGTTCCCTCTGATTTACTCATTTTCTTCCCATCAATTAATAAATGTTCGTTATGCAACCAGTAATTGACGAATTTTACTCCATTTGCTGATTCGCTCTGTGCAATTTCATTCGTATGGTGAATTGAAATATGCTCCACACCGCCCATATGAAAGTCTATTGTTTTACCTAATAACTCTCCTGCCATTGCACTACACTCGATATGCCATCCAGGTATACCTTCCCCATTTTCAACTTCATTTGAAGTAAATGGTGATGGCCAATATTGAAGAGCATTTTTGTGTGCACCTGTCTTGAAAAACCAAAGCGCAAAATCATGAGGACTTCTTTTATCAGTATCATTTACATCACCTTTTCCTTCTCCTACTCTATTCTTCTCAAGTACTTGTCCACTCAATTCTGTATATTTTGGAAATTTTGACACTTCAAAGTAGACTGCCTTATCGGTTTCGTAAGCAAAACCCTCTTTTATGAGTTTTTTAATTAATTCTTGCATTTGCTCGATATAATTACTTGCTACCGGTTTATGATCAGGTTCAAGAATATTCAGCGCGGAAGTGTGGGCTTCAAACGAATCTATATACTTTTTGGCAATTGTTTGAGGATCAAGATTTTCTCTCTTAGATGCCTTCTCCATTCTATCTTCCCCTGAGTCAGCGTCACCTATGTTATCGCCTGTGAGATGCCCTACATCCGTATAATTACGCACAAAAGTGACATCATTCCCAAGATAAACTAAACTCCTGCGAATCAAATCCGCTAATGTCATCCCCCTCATATTCCCAATATGCTGAACCCAATAAACCGTAGGTCCACAATGATAGAAAGAAACTTTTTTTTCTTTTATTGGTTTAAATTCTTCAAGATTTTTCGTTAATGTGTTGTAGACCTTCAACATTCTATTGTATTAATAATTAATATTTGTCCGTAAAATACTCGTTAGTAAATAATACCATTAATAACCAAAGTGGTTTTCCTTGACCAAGATTTTGAGATTTGTGTCGTCTGCATGCCTTATATTTTAATGGAATAAATCTTAAAATTGGCAACCTCATAGTAGGCAAAGCCTGCACCACTTCCCTACCGTTTGCCATATGGAATGGGAGTTTAATTGATTTCAAAACTCTCTTCGTTAAGGTTTTGTATAACACTTTTACGTTAGGATGTTTTTCTTCAACTAAATCGTGAATGATTTTCGTAAGTGCCACATGATCAGGATGTCCATAAAGTCCGGCTCTTTCGTACGTCAAAATGATGTCTGGTTGGAATTTATTTAATTCAGTATGTAGTTTTTTTGTTATTTCTTTCGACTCTACCTCAACTTTCCCATCATGAAAATCCCAAATCTCAAAATTTTCACAACCCAATACTTTTATAGCTTTTTCATATTCTTTTTCTCTAATTTTCGCGAGTTCTGTTTCAGATATTTTTAATATCTCGTCACCCTTTTCACCTTTGGTAACGCAAATATGCTTTAATTCCACTTTTTTATTTCTGGAGAAATTTGCAATGAAACCTCCCGAAAGCATGGTTTCGTCATCTGGATGAGGATCGATTGCAAGAATTTTAATTTTTCCCTTCTTTTCGGTTAATTTTCTAATATTTAATTTTGGCAATTTAATTTCATTTACTAAGAATAATGCCACCTGCAGACAGACAAAACCCAGGAAAACCACTCCTAGTATAATTTTGACTGTTGTCGCCATTGTATTGACTTAAAAAATAAAAAAGACCCTGTTACTGTTTTTAAACAATTACAGGGCCTCTTAACAAGATGCGGTCCCACCTGTGGTTTTACTCAAGGTGAATATTTAATTTTAGCAATTTTGACAGATACTGTCTTTCTCAGTTGCCGGCCCT